>JBPCSC010000432.1:0-22033 GCA_051007495.1 Methylococcaceae bacterium
GTTCCCGTCCCATTATAAGCATCCCAAACCGCCAGCAGATCGTTATACGTCGGATTGATGGCGGTACTGCCCACAGAAGCCGGTGAACCGCCTACTGCCGTTCCATTCGCATAGTAATGACCGGATATTCCCGTTCGTCCATCCCCCTGCCTGGGCAAGGCCACATGTACCCCGTTAATCGTGGCATATCGGTATGTATTATTGGTATTGTCCCCACCACCCACCGCGCCGTTGATGTCCTGGTTGAATATCTGATCCAGCCAGTCGTGAGTGGTGTCATCATGGCCCGCGCTAGTCCCATCCCCAGACCGATCCCAAAAGTAATACCAATGCCCGCCGTCTACCTTCACCGGATAAATCAGCTTGCCATATTCGGAACCTAAATCAATTACCTTCTGGCCAACTTGGTAATCATCATTCCTAATCGTCACCCCCGCACTGCTGGTTCCCAAGGTGGCATTTTGCGGATTAAACAAGGACACCTGCACGGTTTCGTCGGGTTCAATCAGTGTGTCGCCGCGTATGTCCACCGCCACGGTTTTGCGGGTTTCTCCTGCGGCAAAGGTGAGTTGGCCCCGGGTGGCCACGTAATCCTGGCCCGCCGTGGCCGTGCCATCCGCCGTTTGGTATTCCACCGTGATCGCCAGGCTGCTGGCGGCCGAGAGGCTGACCGTGGCCGTGGCGTGGGTGGTTCCACTATTGCCTTCGCTGAGGGTGGTGCCGCTGATGGATACCTTGGGCGGTGGGGCGGCGTAGTCGTCGTTGCGAATGGTCACCACTGCGCCGGGTGTGGCCGACAGGGTGGCGTTGGCCGGAGTATTCAGATTGACCCGGAAGGTTTCGTCTGGCTCGATCAGAGCCTCGCCAAAGATGGGAATGGCGATTGTTTTGCGGGTTTCGCCGGGGGCGAAGGTGAGGGTGTTGTGGGTGGCGGCATAGTCTGAACCCGCCGTGGCCGTGCCGTCTTGCGTGGCGTAATTGACGGTGATCGGCTGGTTATAGCTTGCCGACAGGCTGACCGTGACCGTGGCATTGGTCGTTCCGCTGTTGCCTTCGTTTACAGTGGTGCCACTGATGGATACCGTGGGCAGCGGCAGGGTGTCGTCGTTGCGAATCGTCACCACCGCGCTGTTGTTGACCGACAGGATGGCATGGGCCGCGCCGTCGAGTATGACCTGGAAGGTTTCATCCGGCTCAAATTGGGTGTCGCCGAGCAGGGGGATGCTGACGGTTTTGCTGGTTTCGCCGGGGTTGAAGGTGACGGTGCTGCGGGTGGCGGTGTAGTCTGAACCCGCGATGGCCGTGCCGTCTTGAGTGGCATAATTCAGCGTAACCGCCTGGTTGTAGGTTGCCGACAGGCTGAGCGTGACCGTGGCGTTGCTGGTGCCGCTGTTGCCTTCGTTCACGGTGATGCCGCTGATGGATGCCGTGGGCAGCGGTTGGGGATCGTCGTTGCGAATCGTTACCACGGCACTGCTGTTGAGCGACAGGGTGGCATGGGCCGGAGTACTCAGGTTGACCCGGAAGGTTTCATCTGGCTCGAAGCGGGTATCGCCGTACAGGAGGATGCTGAAAGTCTGGCTGGTTTGGCCGGGGGCGAAGGTGAGGAGTGCGTTGCTGGCCTGATAGTCGGTTCCGGCGGTGGCCGTGCCGTCCTGGGTGGTGTAATTGACGGTGACCACCTGGCTGGAAACCGCCGACAGGCTGACCGTGATATAGGCATTGGTCGTTCCAGTGTTGCCTTCGCTGACGGTGGTGCCGGTGACGGTGAATGTAGGCACGACCACGGCTTGATTCTCGACCGTCAGGTTCAGTGTGTTACCCGCCAGGCCGGGGTTGCCCAGGGCATCGGTGTAGGTTGCGGCGGCGACGTTGATGCGCGTGGTTTGGGCCATGCCGGTGGGCGGGGTGTAGCGGGCGGTGTAGAGTTTGCCGCTGGCATCGGCGGTCAATGGACCCAGGGTTCCCGCACTGAGGCTGATGTCGCTGTAGGTAAAACCCGTGGGTATTTCACTGAAGCTGAAGATGAGGGTGGCGGTTTCGCCCGTTTTCAGCGTGGTTTTGTCGCTGCTTATGGTCAGGTTGGGGTCCTGGGTGTCGCCACTGAAGTTCAGGTTATTGTCTACCCGGCCAATGGTGCCGGCGGCATCGGTGTAGCTATTGGCGGCAACGCTCACGTTGCCTGTCCAGTGGTCGCTGGCGGTGCTCGGGGTGTAGCGGGCGGTGTAAATCAGGCGCGAAGCATCGACCGACAAAGGCCCTAATGTGCCGCCGCTGACGCTGATGTTGCTGGCAGTAAAGCCTTGGGGAATCGCGCTGAAGGTGAATGTGAGTTGGGCGGTGTCGCCCGCTTTGAAGCTGGTTTTGTCGCTGCTGAGGGTCAGGACCGGTTGGGCGAGGCTGTCGTCGTCGGTGACGGTGACGTAGCCAAAAGCGGCGGTGGTGTCCAGGATCACGCCGACCGGGTTTTTGAGCAGCACCCTGAGTTTTTCGTCGGGTTCCTTGAGCGTGTCGCCTTTGATGAATACCGAGAAGGTTTTGCGGGTTTCACCGGGGGCGAAGCTCAGTTGGCCGCTGGCGGGGTTGTAATCCTGGTCGGCGAGGGCGGTGACATCGGCAGTGGCGTATTCGACTGTGACCGGGGCCGTTACGCTGGTCGAGAGCGTGACCGTCACCCGGGCTTCGGTCAGGCCATTGTCGCCTTCCCGGATTGAGGTGCTGGCTATGCTTAAACGGGGGCGTTCGTCGTTGAGTACGGTGGCGGTGGCCAGGACGGTTTCCAGTTGCACGCCGACCGGGTTGCTCAGTAGCAACAGAAAGGTTTCGTCGGGTTCGCTCTGGATGTCGCCGTAGACGGTGATGGCGATGGTTTTTCGGGTTTCCCCTGGCTGAAAACTGAGTGTGCCGGTTTGGGGCAGGTAGTCGGAACCGGCTTGGGCGGTTTCGTCTGCGGTTTGGTAGTCGACGCTGACGATTGTCTTGCTGGCGGTGGACAGTGTCAGCACGAAGCGGGCGATTTGAGTGCCGCTGTCGCCTTCGGTGAGGCTGATGTCGTCTGCGTTTAGATGCGGCAGACCTTGGGTATCGCTGGGGGTTATCACACCATCGGCGAAGCGCAGGGTTTCGATGTGGGTCAGGCGATCCGTGCCTTCGTCGCCGTTGTTGGGGTTGATGTCTTTGACGACCCAGGTCTGGCCGTCTTTGTCCGGGGTAATCTGGTAGTCGCGTTGCTTGCCGGCATACACCGCTTCATCGTTGCCCAGGCCACCGTCGATTTCATCATTGCCACGCCCGCCTGTCAGTACATCGTCGCCGGCATGGCCGAGCAGGGTGTCGTTACCGGCTTCTCCGCTGAGTTTATTGTCGGCATCGTTGCCTTCGACGGTGTTGTCGAGGGCGTTGCCGGTGCCGTCGAGGGTATTGCTGCCGGTGAGGGTAAGTATTTCCAGGAAGTTGCTCAGCGTATAGCTGACGCGGGTTCGCACTGCGTCCTGATCGCCGCCCGTGGCGGTTTCCAGAATATGGTCGTCAGGGTTGTCGACGAGGTACACATCGTTGCCGTCGCCGCCGATTAACGAATCGGACCCATCGCCACCCTCAAGGGTGTCGTCGCCATCGCCGCCTATCAGGGTGTCGAAGCCGTCACCGCCGTCGAGGAGATTATCGCTGTCGTTGCCGGTGATGATGTTGTTGGCTGGGTTGCCGGTACCCTTCAGATTGGCCGGGCCGGTGAGTTCCAGATTTTCGAAATTGACCAGCAGGGTGTAGTCGATGCTGCTGATGATGGTGTCTTTGCCACTGGTCGATTGGGCCAGTTCAATCACACGGTCGGCAATGTTGTCGACGAAGTATGTGTCGTTGCCGTCGCCGCCAGTCAGGGTGTCGGCACCTGTGCCACCATTGAGGGTGTCGGACCCTGCCCCGCCATCGAGGGAATCGTTATCCGCCCCACCGTCGAGGGAATCGTTGCCGGCTTCGCCCAGCAAGGTGTCGTTGCCGGCATCACCTAGCAGAAGGTCGTTATCGGCCCCGCCATTGAGGTAATCGTTGCCGGTGTCGCCGATGAGCGTGTCGTTGCCCGCGAAACCGGCAAGGGTGTCGTTGCCGGCCAGGCCGTTGATGGAATCGGCCGATGGGCCGCCGTTTATTTTGTCGTTGTCGGGGGTTGAACTCAGGGTGGCCATGGACTACAAGTTCCTTATACGTTATGGATGACAGGATCAGCACGGGAAGCCGTGTGGCTTGGTGTTATTGGCTAGGCGATTCGGGCTTTTTCGGCAAACCGGCGTTGCAAAATTTGTGTTTACGCCGGGCTTAATGAAAACGGCACCGCAAACGACTTTGTTTTGAACAATAGGGTTACCGGAGACAGTTTATGGCATTTAAATCAGCAGTTTTTTTTGATATTGAAAATCTCTTGAAAGGGTATAGCTTCTCACAGCAGCTTATTACCAATCTTTCTCTTGAGGTTATTCTTGAATCAGTAAAAAGTGGAAATAATCTTGAAGGTATGGCTGTTCTAAAGGCGTATGCCAACTGGAGTGATCCCAGGTTGGCAGTCATGCGTGGTGAAATAAATGAATTAGGCATAGATCCCGTTCAGGTATTCGGTTTTTCAAGGGAGCAAAAAAAGAATGCTGCCGATATACAGCTTGCTATTGATGCCATTGATCTTGCACACATCCGGCCGGCTATTGATACTTTTGTGATCGTCTCCGGTGATGGGGGGTTTGCTGCTTTGGCAAAAAAACTTCATGAATACGGAAAAACCGTCATTGGCTGCGCGTACAGGAATACCACCAACAATGTTTTTCGTGCCGTTTGCGATGGGTTTGTATGGATAAATGATCCAGAGCAGGATATAGACTATGATCAACGCAGTTCAATTGCTGTTCGTTCCTATGCCTCAAAAACGAATCAGGTATCAGATCCCAGAAATGTACGGTTGACACAGAAAATAAAAAAAGCCCATGACACCAACAAAGAAACCGTTATTAAAAAGACAAGTGAAGTGATTGAGTGGTACGCATCGGATCATTCAAGTGCCAATGACATGCTGCGTACGGGGATATTTTTATCCGTTGTTCAGGAGGCGGTCAAGTATGCCGTTCCATTTTTTCAACAAAGCAAAATCGGTTTTCCAAAGTTTGTGGAATATATACAACATGTGTGCACAGGAACCGAATTTTGCGTTGCCAGACCTTTGGGTGCAGGGGCTGTTATTGCTTTTAGAGGCAAAACCAGAAGTGACTGGGAAGTATTGCCTGATATTGAAAGCCGAGAAACACATTCCATTGAGAATTATCGGTCAATACTTGAAGGGGGTATTCCAATGTTCCGGATACCGGATAAGTCTGTTCTTGTTTCTGCCGCTGAATGGTTAGTTGAGAATGGAAGAGCAAAAGACAGCTTTGGTGGCATGCTTGAACGTTTATCAGCGTCCCTTTCCGGATCTTCCTCTGAGGCGATCAAGCAGGCTTTGCTGTGTTTTGCTTCTGCGGATGTATTTGTACGGACACCTGAACTGGTGTCAATTTCTGAGCAAACATTGCGTTTACGCCAGGAATATGGAAACTCTGAACTGATGGTGCAGCAGGTAATAGCGGGGGCTACCAAAAAAATCAGGGATTCAATAGGTGAATTTCGAAGCGATATATTGGAGGAGATTATTCCCTCCGATATTATTGACTAATCCGGGGAAACAAAAGGATAACCCCTTTTTATTGGCACCTACAGGAACGCGGGGGTTGGGCAGACAGTGCCGGCAGTCTGCGCTTACGCTGCGTGTTTCAGTGCCCACAGAGTAGCCGTCCCCGGCAAACGCTACAGCACCCTCATCTACGTGCCACGCCACCCGACGCGGAACCCGGACCAACCGCCCGAACATGCGTAGGGTTTCTACTAGCCTTGACACAACTGACCACTGTCCACCGGATAATCGACGACCTCAACCGCGCATGCCGTAAAGATGTCTCTGGTTAGCATGAGGGCCACACCTTATAATCCGGCTTTCCCGTATCAATCCAGCATGAGGTTAAACAGATGGCTAACATAGTATTTAAGGTCACCGGCATGAAATGTGGTGGATGTGAAAATCAGGTTAAAGAGTCCCTGATGGCGTGCAATGGAATCGAGCGGGTTACGGCCAATCACAAAACCAATAGTGTTGAGGTCGACTACACCCCTGACCTGACCACCCTGGATGTCATACGCCAAACAATAACCGGCAAGGGATTCACCGTTGAACAATGAAGCATTGAACCCCCCGAATCCGATGATGTGCCGACATCGTCGGCCCTTGTGAGGAAATCCATGAAGCCCCCCGTGCGTATTGCAGTCACCGGAGCCGCTGGGCAAATTAGCTATGCCTTGCTGTTCCGTTTAATTACTGGAGATTTATTGGGTTCAGATCAGCCCATTATTCTGCACCTGCTGGAGACCCCGGATGCTCGTCTGGCCCTGGATGGCATCGCCATGGAATTAGACGATTGTGCGTCTCCCTTGCTGCACGGTTACGTGTTGACCGATTCGGCCAAAACCGCTTTCGATGGGATTGATCTGGCTTTTTTAGTGGGTGCCAGACCCAGAACAGCCGGCATGGAGCGCAAAGATCTGCTGGAAATAAACGGCGGAATATTTAGTGCCCAAGGCCAGGCACTCAGTCAAGTGGCCAAGCGGGATGCCAGGATATTGGTTGTCGGCAACCCGGCCAACACCAATGCCTTGATCGCCTATAGCAATGCCCCAGAGCTTGCGGCCGACAACTTCTCAGCCATGACCCGGCTGGATCACAACCGGGCCGTCAGTCTGCTGGCTCGTCAGTGTGCCTGCCCGGTGGATGCGGTGAAAGGGGTGATCGTTTGGGGCAATCACTCCAATACTCAATTCCCCGATTTGCATCATGCCAAGGTCAACGGTAGCCCGGCACTGGAGCAGGTCGGCCAAGACTGGTACGAACATCACTTTATTCACACGGTGCAGGTTCGCGGAACCACCGTCATTGAGGTGCGGGGTAAATCCAGTGCCGCCTCGGCTGCTCACGCCGCGCTGAGTCACATGCGGGACTGGGTACTCGGCACTCCGGAAGGGGATTGGGTCAGCATGGCCATGCCCAGTGATGGCAGTTATGGTGTGGAACCCGGCCTGGTATTTTCTTATCCGGTCACAGTTAATGAGGGCCAGCGACGTATCGTGACCGATCTGCCCATCAATGCGTTTAGCACGCAAAAAATGAAGGAAACCGAAGCCGAACTCACCGCCGAAAGAAATGTCGTGCGGCATTTGCTCGGTCACGGGTGATCCGGTTTTAAGCCCTCAGTTTCGTCCCTTTCCCTCAACGGTATCCTCATGATTTTCTGGCGCATCAAACCACTCGACGTTATTTTGTCCACCTCCGAGCAAAAAAGCCTGCATCGCACTTTGGGTGCCTGGCAACTCACTCTGCTGGGCGTGGGTGCCATTATCGGCACCGGTATTTTCGTACTGACCGCCGAAGCCGCCCAAAAAGCGGGGCCCGGGATGATGCTGTCGTTTGTGATAGCGGGGTTCGTCTGCGCTGTCGCCGCCTTGTGTTACGCCGAACTGTCGTCCATGGTACCGGTTTCAGGTTCGGCCTATACCTATTCGTACGCAGTGCTGGGGGAGTTGATCGCCTGGATGGTGGGTTGGGCGTTAATGCTGGAATATGCCGTGGCGGCCAGTGCCGTGGCGGTGGGTTGGTCGGGTTATCTGGTGGGGCTTTTACACAGTTCGTTCAATCTGAGCTTGCCTGTACAACTGACAGAAGGGCCTTACGCCGGGGGAATCATCAACCTGCCTGCTGTGGCCATTTGCATGGTGGTTTCGATATTTCTGGTCATCGGTACGCGAGAAAGCGCCACATTTAACGCCATATTGGTGGTGGTCAAGATACTGGCATTGAGTCTTTTCATCGCACTGGCTTTGCCCCACTCCAGCCTGGAACACTTTTCGCCCTTCATGCCATTAGGTGTTGAGGGAGTGACAGGGGCGGCGGCTTCCATCTTTTTTGCTTATGTGGGGTTCGATGCGGTGTCTACCGCCGCTGAGGAAACCCGCAATCCTCAACGCAACGTGCCCATAGGCCTGATCGGCTCGCTAGCGGTTTGCACGGTGTTTTATCTGTTGGTCGCGGCCGGTACGATCGGATCCGTGGGTGCCCAGCCTTTGCTGGATGCGAGCGGTCAGGGCTATGCCCCCGGTTCTCAGGATATGGCTGAACAATGCAAAGCCCTGCTGGCGGAGAATATACGTCCTTTGGTGTGTTCGCGGGATGCTCTGGCTGAAGTCTTGCGCCAGATAGGGTTTTATAAAATCGGCAATCTACTGGGGCTGGCTGCGTTTCTGGCTCTGCCTTCCGTCATACTGATGATGATGTTTGGCCAGACCCGCATATTTTTCGTTATGGCACGAGACGGGTTACTCCCCGAACCTTTAAGCCGTATCCACCCCCGCTTCAAAACCCCTCATGTGGTCACGGGCATCACGGCTTTGGGCGTGATCCTGGCTGCGGCGTTTCTGCCTGTAGGCAAACTGGCTGATATTTCCAACTCAGGAACCCTGTTTGCCTTTATGGTGGTGGCACTGGCCGTGATGATCTTAAGAGTAAAAGACAAGGACAGAAACCGCCCCTTCAAAACCCCTATCATCTGGTTGATAGGGCCATTGGCCCTAATTGGCTGTTTGGTGTTGTTTTTGTTTTTGCCTCCGGTGGCCAAACTGGTGTTTCCGGTCTGGTCAGCCATCGGCTTGGGTTTTTATTTCATGTATGGCTATCACAAAAGCCACTTGGGCACGTCGCTGAGTCAACACTCAGACTAAGACCTAGGCGGAACTGCCTATGATTTTGGGTGTGCCAGATATGGGGGCCAGATTTCCGAAAAACTGCTTGGCACAACGCTCCCAGGTAAACCGCAGAGCAAAGCGTCGGCAGTCTTCCGGGTCAAGATGCAGGGCTTCGGTGGCGGCCTGACGCAGATCATCACTCAACCGTGCCACGCGAGGGTCAGTCAGTACATCTTTAGGCCCTTGCACAGGATACGCGGCCACAGGAACACCACAGGCTAATGCCTCCAGTACCACCAGGCCAAAAGTATCGGTACGACTGGGAAATACGAATACATCGGAAGCAGCAATATACGATGCCAATTCGGCCCCGGTTTTGTAGCCGACGAAACGAACCTTGGTATATTTTTGTTCCAGCAATACCCTTTGTGGGCCATCACCAACGACATATTTAGTACCCGGCAAATCAGTGGCGAGAAAATCTTCTATGCTTTTCTCCACAGCCACCCGTCCGGCATACAGAAATATCGGACGCTCATCCTGAATGAAGTTTTTAGGGCCAGGGCGAAAGGTTTCTGTGTCCACTCCACGAGACCACAAAACCATATTCTGAAACCCTCTTTCGGAGAGTTCTTCCATCAGTGAAGGTGTGGCCACCATCACCCGGTTACTGTCCCCATGAAACCAGCGAAGCAGAGAATAACTCCAGGATAAGGGAACCTTGAAGCGCATGTGAACATACTCGGGAAACCGGGTATGAAATGAAGTGGTATAAGGCAGATTTCGCTTACGACAATACGTACGGGCAGCCAAGCCCAAAGGCCCTTCGGTGGCAATGTGCATGGCTTCTGGCTGAAACTCATCCAGTAATCGTGATAATCGTTTTCCACACCCCATCGCCAGGCGAATTTCAGGGTAAGTGGGACACGGCCAGGTACTGAATCGATCGGGGGTAATAGTTTCTACGTTATGACCCAACTCGCGCAAAATCTGGCAGGTTTTGGAGAGGGTTGTAACGACACCGTTGATTTGCGGCCTCCAGGCGTCGCTGACCAATGCTAACCTCAAAATTCAAACTCCTGAAAAGGGATGGGAAAATGTATAAAACGATAGCATGATGACCTGCTTGATGCGCCAGCAAGAGTGAACAGCAAACGCATCATTCAGAGTTCAAAGTGTTACTTTATGTTTATGTTACAGTGACATTTTGAACATAGGGTGACAGTCCAGACATTAACATCGCGGAGCGGTACAAACCGGATGAGACGACCACCACCCAAATTATAATACTTTGGTTAGTAACGTCCGGTTACGGCCGTTCTCATAGCTATAGCTGAAGGAATCCATGATGGTTTTGACCAGATGCAACCCCAATCCCCCTATCACCCTGTCTTCTATCGGAACACCAAGATCAGGGGCAGACTGTTGCCACGGATCAAAAGCCACGCCGTCATCAATCAGGGTAATTTGTATCCCTTCGCGGGTAACGGCCAAATCTATTTCAATGTAACCCGAAACCCCTGCGGGATAACCATAATCCATAATATTGACCAGCATTTCTTCCAATACCAGATCAATTTGCAGGCAGGTATCTTCCGACCACCCGGCAACGCAGCCAAAACCGTGAATGGCTTCCGCCACTTGGGGCAGTTGTTCACGACAGGCAGGGACTATCACATGCAAAGGAGTTATGGTTTTCGACATCAACAGATTTTTCAACCGTTAGTCAATTCGATACGCATTGATAAATCAATGGCTTTCAGATGCTTGGTCAGGGTGCCTACCGAGATGTATTGCACACCGGTATGGGCAATATCACGGATATTATCCAGAGTAACATTACCCGACACCTCCAGTTCTACCTGCCCTCTGGCCAGGGCCACCGCCTGTTTCATCCGTTCCAGATCAAAATTATCCAGCAGGATTCTATCGGGACGGGCAGTTAATGCCTCTTGCAATTCCTCAATATTTTCCACTTCAACTTCAATCGAAACCCCAGCGTTCAAGGCCTTGGCCTGAGCGACCGCCAAGGCTATGGAACCAGCGGCCATAATATGATTTTCCTTGATCAGAATTCCATCGTATAAACCCAGACGATGGTTATCACAACCGCCTTGGCGTACGGCGTATTTCTGGGCATCACGCAAGCCCGGTATGGTTTTGCGGGTATCCAGAATCGTGACGGGTATTCCCTCAACGGCCCTGGAATAAATACGCGCCAAAGTTGCCGTTCCCGACAGCGTTTGCAACAGGTTAAGCCCGGTACGCTCCCCGGTTAGCAGACTACGGGCATTCCCTTCCAGCTCACATAATGTTTGACCGGCATTGACATCATCACCATCCGTATAATACCAACGGATTTTTACCCCGGCATTCAGACGGGCAAACACGGCATCAAACCACCCACAACCACACAAAACCATATATTCCCGAGTGAGCACAGTCGCCCTGGCCCGGGTTTCAGGGGAAATAATTTCAGCCGTCCAGTCTCGTGTGCCTATATCTTCGGTCAGAAACCAGTCAATTTGTTGGGTGGCAGGTTGCATGGCTTGAATTACTCTTCGTGGAAAAATCACTCTAAGGGCACTGGCATGGATTCACGATGCTTTACTTTCAGCGCGAAATCAAGCCGTTCGGCCGCCGTCATGGGAACCATTCCCAGTGTAGTCAGATAACCCTTTTCGCCCCAGGCTTTGTCTTGTGTCAGTTCGGACAGAAAGGTATCCAGCCCAGGTATTTTGCCTATCTGTGCGGTTTTGACATAAAAATACAGATAGCGGGTCGCGGGATAGGTTTTATCGGCCAGGGTTGCCGGAGTCGGTCTGATGCCATTCAATGATATGGCGGATATTTTAGCGGCATGATGCCGGTATAGCGGATAATCAATAACCGCGATTTTAAGGGTATCTTGCAATAACCCGTCGATAACCGACTCGTCATGCTCTCTTGTTTCATGATAAACGCCATCTTCCCTGAGTTGGCGGCAGTATTTCAGGGTTTGCGGTGGAGTAATACCCAAACGACAGGAAGGCGTATGGGTAATAGTATCAAGCAAGGTTTCCGCCGTACCAGAAAGACTGGGCGGACCGAGTACATCAAGCCGACGATCAGGTAGAGATGAATCAATATCGTGCCAGTTTTTGGTGGTATTGGAAGTCCATTTCGATGCCTCCACAGGATCAGGGTTGTACCGGCTTTATGCCTTACGCAGATGTTCGGTGTTGAGGGATAAAGGTGTTGCGGTTTTGGCTTCTGCAAAAACCAGTGCGTCATAGCCTATCCGGATTTCGATGATGTCCTTTATTCCGTGTTCCTGACAGGTCATGAATTCCTTTTTGTTCAAGGAACGGGCCATGGCCAGCATATCCGGTGCATCATTGGTATTACTTTCACAGAATAAGGTAATACCGCCATGGGTTCCGGTTGACTCCATTCGGGGGAGTTGTTTGAGTTTTTTTGATTTTTCCAGTTGACTGCCCACCATTTTGGCCATGGGAATCATGCCGGAAGTGCCCACCGCGTGGATGTAGGGTCTTGAGAATTCGGCCTGAGCAGGCCAGATGAGTATGAGACTGGATGAGATAAGCAGTTTGAGCAGGTTTTTGAACATCACCATGTTGCTCACTGTTGTAGTCCGCGTAAAAGGGTTTTGGTCATTATTAAGCCCACCGGATGGCATGGAATCCGGTGGGCTTATCTTTAAAGCAACCGGGTGGGAGGAATCAATCGCCCATCCACACCAGTTCTACGCGGCGGTTTTTCTCGCGCCCAACTTCGCTGTCGTTATCCGCAATCGGGTAATCCTCACCGTAACCTTTGGGGTAAAGACGGTTGGTTAAACCCTTGGCCTTGAGGTAACGAACGACCGACTCGGAACGGCGTTGTGACAGATTGAGGTTATATGACTGACTGCCTTCGCTGCTGGCATGCCCGGCCACTTCGATGTCTCTGCGTTCTGGAACGCGGGTTACTTGCTCGGCCACACCCTCCAGAATGTGCTGGGCGGATGGTGTCAGCTCAGCCGAGTTATACAGGAAATTAACCCCGCGCAATTCGATGCGTATCGGGCAACCCAGGTCGTCTACCTTGGCACTGCGCATGGTTCCAGGGCAACGGTCTTCACAGTCGTTGACACCATCCAGATCGGTATCACGGGTGGCGCAATTATCGACAGGTGCTGCCGCCATGGGGATGATCGGAGCAGGAGGCGATTGCGGTTTCTGACCTAGAGGAATCACTAAACCCACATTGACCACCATGTCGTGAAACTGGGTTTCGTTGCGATACGCTCCGGCATCGCCTTCAAAGCTGTAACGGTAGCGCACGTCACCACGTAGCGAAAGATTATCCAGAACCTCATACGTGGCCCCTACACCGGCTTCGCCCAGAACCGATGCCGAGCTTTTGTTCGAGAAGCGCGTATCCATGCCACCCACACCGACTACGGTATACGGTGAAAACACGCCTCTCATCATGTAGTACTGGATATCCACTGAACCACCGGAGAGGTCACCCTCTCCGCCGTTCTCAGCATCCAGATGCTGCCAGAACCCTTTAACTTCAACATTGAAGTAGTCATTTAAAACCTTGCCAACGGCAAGACCTGCTCCCGCTGCGTGATCGGCATTACGATCACCGGCCGGGTTGAAATAGGTGCTGAACGGTGCGACGTACCACTGATCGGCCAAGCCGGTCAAGCCCATGCCCGTGTCGGCATCCGCTGCGTCGTCCGCGTACAGGGGGGAACTCAATGTCAGGAAGGTCATTCCTGCAGTCAACAAAATTTTTTTCAACATGGAAGCTCCTTTGTGTAAGTTTTGCAACAAAATTGATGGTTATATACAACAGTTCATGGAGGGCGCATCTTAACGGGTCGAACCCTGCTCTGCAATTGCCTGTAGTACCCATTGCTGCGAAAGCGTGGGCGTCTACGATGACCGCCCTGTCTGCGCCCCATTATTTCTCACATCGTGTTAGAATGACGTGCTAAATTGAACGGCGCGAATCTCCTACTATTAACCTGTCTGCTACTATTAACCTGTTCCGGGTGGATATCGATGGATAACCAAAATATCAAAAAGGCGGGGCTTAAAGTCACAGGACCCCGAGTCAAAATTCTCGAATTACTGGAAAGCCGTTCTTTCGACGAACGCCACCTCACCGCCGAGGAACTGCATCAGTGTTTGATACGGGAAGGGGCTGAAATCGGACTGGCCACGGTGTATCGGGTTCTGACCCAGTTTGAATCGGCTGGGCTGGTCAAACGTCACTATTTTGAAGGCAATCAATCGGTCTTTGAGTTGGATCAAGGCGAGCATCATGATCACATCGTTTGTGTGCGCTGCGGCAAAGTCGAGGAATTTAGCGACGCTTCAATCGAGCAACGTCAGGAGGAAATTGCCGCCTCCAAAGGCTTCGAGATGACCGACCATGTGCTGTGCCTGTACGGCATCTGCCTGGAGTGCCAAAATCAGGCCCACAAGGGCAAACGATTCCGGTTCGGTTGAGCTTAACCCGCTCACCTGATCCACCATCTTCTTATCCCGGACACCACCGCAAGTTTCCCCCATCGTGTATGTCCGGGTTCATCACCTTTCCTGTTCTGTTGATATGTTCAAACCCCTAATCCTTTTCATAGGCCTGCGCTACACCCGTGCCAGGCGACGAACCCGCTTTATTTCATTCATCACGCTGACCTCCGTTTTGGGTATCTCTTTAGGTGTCACCGCGCTCATCACGGTGTTATCGGTCATGAATGGCTTTGAGGCCGAACTGCGTGACCGTATCCTCGGCATGACCTCCCACGCCTCCATCAGTGGTGTGGATGGCCAGCTTCAAAACTGGGAACAACTCATCCCCTCACTACAGACCGAGCCTCGGGTAGTCGGCTGGGCACCATACATCGAAGGGCAAGCCATGCTGAGTTCCGACCGTCGGGTCAGTGGGGTCATGCTGCGCGGGATACTGACTGACTACGAACCTAAAGTCTCAGAAGTGGCTCAACGCGTGGTGGCCGGGCAACTGGACGCGCTAAAAGCGGGCGAATTCGGCATCGTTCTGGGGGCCGAACTGGCGGATTATCTCGGTGTGGCGGTGGGTGAGAAACTGACGGTCATCAGCCCGCAGCTTAGCTCGACCCCGGCCGGCATATTGCCTCGCCTCAAGCGATTCACAATAGTGGGCGTGTTTAAGGTCGGTATGTATGAATATGACCGCAATCTGGCTCTTATCCAGATGGACGATGCGGCGCGTCTGCTGCGTATGGACGATGCAGTGACTGGACTCAGGCTCAAACTGGATGATGTTTTTCATGCCCGTGAGGTGGTTCATGCCTTAGGCCCACGCCTGTCGGGTGCTTTTCAGATTGCCGATTGGACACAAGCCCACAGTAACTTTTTCAAGGCCATACAAACCGAAAAGCGAGTCATGTTCATCATACTGCTGCTGATCGTGGCAGTGGCGGCCTTCAACATCGTATCGACTCTGGTCATGGTCGTCACTGATAAACGGGCCGATATTGCCATACTCCGCACTCAAGGCATGACCCCTTCCGATGTCATGGGAATTTTCATCGTGCTGGGTTCGTTGATAGGAGCCTTAGGCACACTGCTTGGAGGAGTGGGGGGAATTCTGCTCGCCTTAAATGTGGAGACGCTGGTTCCGGCCCTGGAGCGATTCTTCGGGGTGCAATTTTTGTCCGCCGACGTGTATTACATCAGCGAACTGCCCTCCAGATTGCTCTGGTCAGATGTGGCGCGCATCACCGGGATGGCTTTTCTGCTGTCGATTCTGGCTACTATTTACCCGGCCTGGCAAGCCTCCCGCATCAAACCCGCCGAGGAATTACGCTATGAATAAATCGATTCTGGCCTGCGCCGGGCTGTATAAACGCTTCGCCGAAGGGGGGTTGGTCGTGGATGTACTGAAAGACATCAATTTCAGCGTGGAAGCCGGCCAGCAAATCGCCATCATGGGGGCTTCAGGTTCCGGGAAAAGCACCCTGTTGCATCTTTTGGGTGGCCTGGAAGCCCCGAGTAAAGGCCAGGTTTTCCTGGATGGAATGGCCATCAATGCCTTGGGTGAACGTAAACTGGCCGCACTCCGAAATAGCACACTGGGGTTTGTCTACCAGTTTCATCACCTGTTGGGGGAATTCACTTTGCTGGAAAATGTGGCCATGCCGGTGCTGATTGGCAGGGCTTCGGTTTCTGAGGCGCGTCGTAAAGCCACTGAACTGCTGGAGCGGGTTGGCTTGAGTCACCGACTGGATCATAAACCGGGTGAATTGTCAGGCGGCGAACGACAACGGGCCGCCATTGCCCGTGCGTTGGTAACTCGACCTAAATGTGTGCTGGCCGATGAACCCACCGGCAATCTGGATCAGAAAACCGCAGAGCAGGTGTACACGCTGATGCTGGAATTGAACCGGGAACACAACATCAGTTTTGTGATCGTGACCCATGATCCGCTTCTGGCTAACCGCATGGATACCATCCTCTATCTGGACGACGGTCGCATGGTGGATCATCAAAAACTCACCGAAACCCGCCCGAAAACCGTGCGTCCCGAAGCCGGGTAATCTTGCGGAATACCTGGAGGGGCGGGATCTGCGTAGGGTTGATCAAGCAGGTTGAACACCGAAAAGCTGACATCCGCTCCGTTCCAGGGTTGGTTGTGCCCATTCAGGCTCATATCCAGCACACCATAGCCAGGCACAGAGGGACGCTTATCACCCGCTGTTCGGGTGGTCAGGCCCTTTAGCCACAAATGAGAAAAAACACTCCAGTGTGGGTCAACTGCCCAATTGAGAAACAGGTGTGTCCGGTGCTCGGGTACATCGGCCAGCAACCGCCCTTGCTCGGTCGGGTTTTGCCAGGCGTGATGAACCGCAAGATATGACCCTTCCCCCAAACCGCTTAGCGTGTAACGTCCTTCCAGTTCCAAACCGGCGTAGCGCAATGAACCCGAATTGACGTAACGGAAATTCGTCGCCGGATAAGGCAGCAGACGGATCATCTGATCCAGATGACTCAGATAACCGGTTATTTGCAATTGTAGGTTTGCCACCGGTCGCCCCATCACACCGGCCTCGAAGGTCTCGGCCTGCTCGGGAGACAAACCCGGGTTTCCCGCCATCAGCGGATTATTGAGCAGATACAGTTCGCCGAAAACCGGAGCCCTAAATGCCGTGCCGTAGCTAAACCGGGCAGAATACCCGGGCGCAAACGCCCAGTTAAAGCCCAGTCGCGGATTGAAACTGCTGCCGAAATCGCTGTAATCATCCAGGCGGCCTCCCGCCACCCACTTCAGCGTGGGGCTGAAATCCCAAACCTCTTGCAGATATAAGCCGTAACGCTGCCGACTCAGAGGCAGTGACGACGGCGCGACCGCCAGTAAGCGTTCAGGGTGCGAACCTATCTGGCGGCTTAGTGCGTATTGGTCTTCGCTTATTCTGGAGAATCCGGCCATCAAGGTGTGGGCAGGAAGAAACTGCCAGGACGCTTCGATTTCTCCACCCAGACGGGCGTTCTTGAGGCTTGACTGCTCGAAGAACGCAGGGGTGATCTGAAAGAAATAATCGGGGCTGAAGAAATCCCGGTACAGTTGGGTTTTGATGTTAAGGTGCTCGGCAGGGTGCCACTGATGACTTAGACGAATGAAATAGTCGTCGTAATCCTGATAGCTTTGATCACTGAGTGTCAGGTTGGCCCCGGTAAACGTGCCCATCCGTTTGTTGATGTAGCGGCCATCAAGCGTAAAGCCTTCATAGCCTAAGTTCCATTCCATGTCGGTGCGTTGTTCACTTAGATGGGTGCGCCCTGGTGCCAGCGAGGGCAAACCCTTCTGGCTCAAGCTGTCTTCCGCAATGGGTGCCTGGATGCCGTCAGTGTCGGCGCGATTGAAATGCAGCACCACCCGAGTATTGTTATCGTAACGTCGTCCGTAGGAGAGGTTTTGCTGCCGGGTGTTAAATGAACCCCATCCTGTCGAGAGGCGGAAGCCATTCAGATCCGCCTCGTTTTGAGTGATGACATTTACCACCCCCACAAATGCATTGGCACCATAGAGGGCTGATTCGGCCCCACGCACCACTTCTACTCGCTGAATGCTGTCTATGGGAAGATCACCGTAAACGGCCGTATTGCCCGCCAGCAGCAGATTGTGATCCAGTGGATGGCCGTTCAGCAGCATCAGCACCTTGCCCGAAAAAAAACTGGTGATGCCGCGTACCTCGATCTGGCGTATGCCCAAGGTATTTTGCGTTACGCCCAAACCCGGAACCCAGGAGAACACATCCAGCAGAGTGCGTGCCCCCATCTGTCGTATTTGCTCACGGGTGATGACCGTCGTGGTGGCGATGGTTCGATCCTGGGGTTCCTCAATGCGGGAAGCGGTGATCACGGTAACCCGTTCCGAGGCCAGAAATCGGAGCTCCTGCTCCAGAGACTCAGTGACTTCTTTGTCCATCGCCCACGGTTCGGACGATGGACACAAGAATAAGGACAATAGCGGGAAGTATCGCAGCGAGGACGGGTTCATACAGGGTGGCCGGTAGCGGTTCCGGTTCGCGGTTAAAACGAAGTGTATTAGACTCCATCACAACCACGTTAACAATACCCACCCGATGTGTTCCACCCGGTTTTTTGCTTTTTTTACGAAAAAGAACCCGCCCTTATTTGTCGGACAGGTAAGAAGATATACGACCCAGCACGGTAATGGTGTGCCTGGCCTGATAAGGAATGGTTTGTGCCGTTTTTTCAGAGAAAAAATCAGTACTCTCGTGGCCTGTCACGCTGCTTCCATCCGCTGAGGGCGTTTTGCACACGGGATAAACGGGACGACGGCCTATGGTTTTTGTTTTTGCTGTATCGTTTTGCATGAATGACACCCTGGTAGCCTTTCTTGGTTTTGTGAAGGGATGATCGAAGGGGACGCATGGTAAGCCGCCATCTTAACGGCAGCATGACAGTACGGGTTAGAATGCGGCCTTAGCCGGTAATGCTGACCGTGGTCAGACTTTCTACTCATTACATCTTCTCAGGTTTATTTTTCAATGCGCAAAGACTATCCCAGCATCATGCTGGTGGCGGGCGAAGCCTCGGGCGATCACCATGCCGCCGACTTGTTCAGACAACTCAAACAATTACTGCCCGGCGTTCAGGGGATGGGCATGGGAGGAGGGCAGATGAGAGCCGCCGGAGTCGAGATAAGAGTCGATTCCACCGAACTCGGAGTCATAGGGCTTGCGGAAGTCATCCGTCATTACCCGGCCATACGCCAGGCATTGCAGACCATGCGGCGGGCTTTGCGGCAGGAACGGCCTGATCTGTTGATCTGTGTCGATTACAAGGAATTTAATTTCAGACTGGCCCGAACGGCCAAGTCTCTGGGCATCAAGGTATTGTTTTATGTCAGCCCGCAGGTGTGGGCCTGGCGGCAAGGACGCGTACGCAGCTATGGACAAGTCATTGATCACATGGCTGTTATTTTTCCTTTTGAAGTGCCCTTCTACGAACGGCACAACATCCCGGTCACTTTTGTAGGCCACCCACTAGCCGACAAGGTTAAGCCTGCTCTGTCCAGGGAAGATGCACTTAATCGTTTGGGGCTGTCTCGGCTGTTGCCAGTGATTGGCCTGTTGCCTGGAAGCCGAACCCAGGAAATCCGCCATCTTTTGCCGGTGATTCTGAAAAGTGCTCAAGAACTGGAACGGCTACACCCCGACATACAATTTGTGTTGTTCAAAGCCCCGGCTGTGTCGGACAGCGCGTTACAACACGAACTAACTCGCTATGCGGTTCGTGTGACCCTGATCGAAGGGCAAAACTATGACGCGCTACAGTGCTGTGATGCGGTCATTACTGTTTCCGGTACGGCCACGCTGGAAGTCGCCTTGATGGGCATTCCTCACTGCATCATCTACCGATTATCCCGCCTGAGCTACTGGCTGGGCCGAATGCTGGTGAAGATTTCCTGGATCGGCCTGCCGAATATCCTGGCCGGTCGCGGCATCGTCAGGGAGTTCATACAAGATGCAGCCAACCCCAACAACATTGCCTCGGAAATCGACAAAATACTGAAGGATGATGGCTACGCAGAGCAGATGAGAACGGATTTGCACGCGGTGCGTACGCTGTTGGGATCACCAGAGGCTGCCGGCAAGTTGGCAGCTCTGGCGCGGGATTTACTGTGCGAAAACGAAAAGACTCAGGTCTGAAGACGCTCAGGCGAGGGAGCCATTAAGCAACTTGCCGAGTTTGCCGGCGGCCTCCTCGACGTGTGTCAGGGCATCTCCCACGGTAGAAGGAGACCGGACGGCCTTTTCGGCTTGCGTGGCCGCAAGATTCATGGCTGAAGCCGCCTGCTGGAACACCGGCGAAGCAGGATTGATCGAAAAATCGACCAGATCAATTTTTTGCTGGAAGAGCTGATCCAGCAATGCCTCGACTTGTTCTGTTTCAGCCAAGGGCTTTTCGCTCAGAGATTCCAGGGCACGGATGGTACGTTGCAGATTTTGAAGCAGATTTTCCATTGGTATGACCTCACAAGCGAAGATGAAATGACGTGAACAGTCGGCTATTTTCGCTCATTCCGGCCCAAGATAAAAATATCTGAGTGCATTAAGCTCAAAATCACTCGTTCGTAACACCGGTTCTTCAGAATATCCGGCTCTTTCAACCCCCTTAAAACCGGAGACACTCGGTATGTTTAAAAAGCCCATGATGCTGCTGGCAGCAGCTTTGACCCTTGGTTTGGCCAGTTCCGTTAGCTTGGCTGGCGGTTTTTCTTTCGCGTTGATCGGTGATCAGGAATACGATGCCGCTCAAATAACCAAGTTTCCCAACCTCCGTGATGACATCAACAGTGACTTATCCATTCGTTTCGTCGTTGATGACGGCGATATCAAGGGTGGCTCTACACCGTGTACCGATGACGTATACACAGCCCGCTTCAGCGATTTCAACGCGTTTGCCATGCCGTTCATCTATGTGCCTGGTGATAACGAATGGACTGACTGCCATCGTCCCAAGGCGGGCGGATACGATCCTCTGGAACGCTTGAACCATCTGCGCTCAGTTTTCTTCACCGACAATATGTCGCTGGGCATGAAGAAAATGCCTCTCGCTCGCCAAAGCAAGGATTTCCCTGAAAATGTAACCTGGGCATCCGGTGGCGTAACCTTCATAGGTCTTAACATTCCCGGCAGCAACAACGGTCTGACGGCTACCACCAACAACACCTACGATGCCGCCATGCAGGCCGATTACGACAAGCGTAATGCCGCCAACATCACCTACCTCAAGGCAGCCTTCGCTTCTGCCAAAAAGACCAACAAACTGGGTCTGATGGTGATCATCCAGGCTAACCCATGGGATCACATTCCTTCCACCGAACTGACCGGTTTTCAGGAATTCCTGACCACACTGGAAAGCGAAACCCGTGCATTTGGCAAACCGGTTGTACTGGTTCATGGCGACAGCCACTATTTCCGCGTGGACAAGCCTCTGCCTAACGCCCCCTTCGACGTTAAGCTGGATTTCCAACCGTTCGCATGGGAATCTTCCGAGCCGCGTCTGGAAAACTTCACCCGGGTGGAAACCTTCGGTACGGTCAACCTTCACTGGTTGAAAGTAACGGTTGATCCTGCGGATCCTTCCGTATTCACCTTCCGTCAGCGCATTGTTGAAAAGAACAAGGTTGCTGCAGCACAGTAAGCTCGACCCTCACGGTCTTGCGGAAAAAAGGGGCTGAACGCCCCTTTTTTCTTGCCCTTAATTCGCTCATCACCGGCAATTTAACCTACATGCACCCGCTCCCCGGTTTTTTGCGTATAAAATACAGGCGACACTGCGCTCTGGGCGTAACCCAGTAATCATTTGTTCCCACACTGAACGTTGATGACTCTTTACCACTACAAAGCCGTAGGTCGAGACGGTGAAACCCTGGAAGCCGAGCGAGATGCAGCGGATGAAACCGCCCTGCTGCTGGCTCTGCAAGCTGAAGGCCTGCTGCCCATCCGTATCTCCCCGGCCCGGTCCAGGCCGCTGTCCTGGCTCATGCCCGGGCGCGGCAAAACCCAGGTATCACAACAACAGGTGGCGTTGTTTACCCGTGAACTGCTAACTCTGCTGCAAGCGGGGTTGCCGCTGGATCGCGCCCTGACGGTTTTGCTTGAACTGACCGCCACCGAACCCGATCTGAACGCGTTGATTGGCCGGGTACTGGAATC
>JBPCSC010000433.1:0-1263 GCA_051007495.1 Methylococcaceae bacterium
ACAACTGGCCGGCTTATATGACCAGTATCAAGTCCACCGACCGGACTGGTTACAAAAGTGGAGTAATGACCCAAACCACCCCGAGGCTTTGCCCCCTGAAGGCCAACACTGGCAAACGCATTTGTGGCAAGCCGTGCTGGCCGCCGCTCCCGAATCCGCCAAAACCAGTAACCGGGCTTTTCTGCATGAACCTTACCTTGAGGCTTTGAAGGCGAATCATTCCACCCTGCTCTCATCCGGGCAAATACCCTCCCGTCTGATTGTATTCGGCATTTCTTCTCTGCCCCGACAAACACTGGAGGCCATTACCGCACTGGGGACTGTGAGCCAGGTATTTTTTTTCGTGCAGAATCCCTGCAAACATTACTGGGCCGACCTTATTGAAGGACGGGAATTACTCACTCACGCAGCAAAACGCCAGGCCCGCAAACCGGGTACTCCTGAATACATGACAGGCGAAGACCTGCACCTGCACGGCAATCCTCTGTTAGCGGCCTGGGGTAAACAGGGACGGGATTTTGTACGTTTGCTGGAAGTATGGGATGACCCTGAACAGTACCGGGACTGGTTTCAAAAAATTGATTGGTATGACGACGAATCTTCCCAGGCCAATTGCCTGCTGCATGAAGTACAAAACGCCATTCTGAATCTTGATCCGCTGCCCGCCGCACCCGAGCAACGCAAACCGCTAAAAACCGGCGATGACTCCATCGTCTTTCATATCGCCCACAGCCCACAAAGGGAGGTGGAGATTCTTCACGATCAGTTGCTGAGTCTGTTCGATCAACCCGATACCGACCGACTCGAACCCCGTGATGTCATCGTCATGGTTCCCGACATAGACCGTTACGCACCCCACATCGACGCCGTCTTTGGCCAGAGTGCTCAGGACGATGCCCGTCAGATTCCCTACAGCCTGGCTGACCAACGTGAGCGCGGCCATGACCCCATACTCATGGCTTTGGAATATCTGCTGAATCTGCCCGAGGCCCGCATCACCGCCAGCGAAGTATTGAATCTGCTGGATCTATCAACCATAAGCCGTCGCTTTGGTCTGGAGGCAGAAAATATTCCACTGATACGACGCTGGATACGCGAAGCCGGCATACGCTGGGGCCTGGACGGAGCCCACCGTGGTCGTATTCTCGGCATCCAGAACCCGACACTGGCACACGAGCAAAACACCTGGCAGTTTGGCTTGCATCGGCTGCTGCTGGGCTACTGCATGGGAGATGCTCAGGTCTACAACGACCAGATCGCACC
>JBPCSC010000434.1:0-1013 GCA_051007495.1 Methylococcaceae bacterium
TGTGGGCGTGCCCGAATTGCTACAGGCCTTGATTAACGCGGTAAGGGTTCTGGAAAAGCCGGTAGAGGTACTGGAAATTCTTAACCCGATCATCAATGCGGAAGAGTTGACGGGCAAATTCATCATACTTGACGTACTGGCCCGTGATGTAGATGGGCAGCAGTATAACCTCGAGATGCAGGTACGGGGTTTTCCCTTGTGGGGCAGTCGCAGTTGTTATTACCTGGCGCGGTTACTCAGTCAGCAACTGGAGAGTGGCCATGAATATGGCCTTTTGAAACCGGTGATCGGGATTCACTTACTGGATTTTGATTTATTCACGACGGAACAAAAGCAGGAGCAGGCGGTATGGCGTTTCGAGATGCGGGATGCCATACAACCGCATATACGCCTGAGTGCTGATTTACAACTGCATTTAATCGAGTTGCGCAAAGCAGATCGCTTAGGCTTGATTCAGGACGATTTGCGAGAATGGGTAACATTTTTCAGACACTGGAATGAGGAACAAACAATGGCCAACCTACACAGCGAACCGGTAAAAAAAGCCTACGAAAGCCTCAAGAACATGAGTGCGGATACTGAAACCCGGCGACTGGCGTTTGTCAGAGAACGCGCCCTGCACGATGAAGCCACCGTACGCATGATTGAGCGTAAGGAGGGTTTGGAGGAAGGTAAGGTAATAGGCTTGGAGGTGGGTAAGGTAATAGGCAAGGAAATAGGTCGAGAGTAAGGCAAGGAAATGGGTCGGGAGGAAGGCAAGGAAATAGGTCGAGGAGAGGGATTGGATATAGCCGTCGAGAGATTAATGGAGTTGGGAATAACCGAAAGGGAAGCACGAAAGATGCTTAAACTCAGTCCTGGTGAGATACACTGAAAGGAGATTGACGAGTGGAAACCCTTTTACTTGATCCTAAAAACGATTTTGTATTCAAGAAGTTATTTGTGGGCGTGCCCGAATTGCTACAGGCCTTGATTAACGCGGTAAGGGTTCTGGAAAAGCCGGTAGAGGTACT
>JBPCSC010000435.1:0-5633 GCA_051007495.1 Methylococcaceae bacterium
CCAGTGGGGCGACTTCAATCACATTGCGCTCCATCAGTTTGGCTACGCGTTCAAATCCAAGCATTTCGTAAAGAGCGTCGTATAAAGGTCTTAGGTAGGGATCGACCTTTTGAGCCAGGTCACCTGGCAGAAACCCCAGTTTTTCACCGGCCTCTACGGCAGGGCGAGCCAAAATCAAACGCCTGACTTCTTCCCGTTCCAGGGCGGAAACCGCACAAGCCACGGCCAGATAGGTTTTGCCCGTACCGGCCGGCCGAATTCCAAAGTTGATGTCGTGGGTTTCTATGCTGCGGAGGTAGTTTTGCTGGTTGATGCCACGAGGCCGTATCACACCATTACGGGTGCGTATTTCTATGAGGGGGGGTTGAGCTTCGCTTTCCTTGCTCAGCAGGTGGTCGATGTTTGAGTCTTGCAGGGCCAGATGAACCCTGTCGGCCGTCAGATATTCATGAGCGGAAGTGGCGAACAAGTCCAGAAGCAATTGGGCAGTGGCCTGCACGGGTTTTTCTGAGCCGATAATCTCGAACTGGTTGCCCCGGTTGGAGATTTCGACACCCAGTCGGCGTTCGATCAGGCGTAAATGCTCGTCGAACTGTCCGCATAAACTGGCCAACCGATCGTTATCGGTGGGTTCCAGTGTGATTTGCACGGTTTGGGGATGATTGGGCAAGTGGAATGACGAGACCCTTAGGGGCCGGATCGGGTTGATGAAAGGGGTTAAGGTGTGCCAACCCAACGCCCACGCAGGGAGTTAGGCAGGGCTTCGGTGATGATGACATCGACAAATTGACCGATCAAGCGGTGATCTCCCTGAAAATTGACGACCCGGTTGTTTTCGGTACGGCCTGATAGCACGGTGTAATCCTTACGGGAAACGCCCTCTACCAGTATTTTCTGACGCGAATTGACCATGCTGTGGGAAATGTCCATGGCTATTCCGTTGATGAGTGCCTGAAGCCGCGCCAGACGTTCGCGCTTTTCGGAGAGCGGCACGTCATCCTGTACGGAAGCCGCCGGAGTTCCGGGCCTTGCGCTATACACGAAGCTATAAGAGTGGTCAAAACCCAGTGTGCTGATTAAATCCAGCGTTGCGGCGAAATCTTCAGCCGTTTCGCCAGGATAACCCACGATAAAATCGGATGAGAGGCTGATATCAGGCCGTATGGCCCGAAGCCGTTCGATTTTGTCGATGTATTCTTCGCGGGTATGACCACGTTTCATCAGGCTGAGTATGCGGTTGCTGCCACTTTGCACGGGCAGGTGCAGATGACTGACCAGTTTGGGTAATTCGGCGTAGGCTTCAATCAGGCTGTTGGAAAATTCCACCGGATGCGAGGTGGTGTAACGAATCCGCTCTATGCCGTCTATCGCCGACACATAATGCAGCAGCAAGGCCAAATCTGCGGTGTCGCCGTCTTCAGTGGGGCCGCGATAGGCATTGACGTTTTGGCCGAGCAGCATGATTTCTCTAACCCCTTGTCCGGCCAAAGACAGGATTTCGGCCAGTACGTCATCCAGAGGGCGGCTGATTTCCTCGCCCCGGGTGTAGGGTACTACACAGAATGTGCAGTATTTGCTGCAGCCTTCCATGATGGACACATACGCCTTGGGTCCTTCGGCCCTGGGTTCAGGCAAGGCATCGAATTTTTCAATTTCAGGGAAGGAGACATCAATAGCCGGTGTATTGTGAAGACGCACCGAATCCAGAAGCTGAGGCAAGCGATGCAAGGTTTGTGGGCCAAACACCAGGTCAACGAAGGGTGCACGTTTTTGCAGGTCTTCACCTTCCTGGCTGGCCACACACCCGCCAACACCAATCACCAGTCCGGGTTTGCGTTGCTTGAGTTGCCGCCAGCGACCCAATGCGGAAAAGACTTTCTCCTGCGCTTTTTCTCTGACTGAGCAAGTATTGAGCAGGAGCACATCGGCCTGATCGGGATCGTCCGTAATTTCCAGGCCGTGTGATGATGACAGCACGTCCCCCATCCGTGAGGAATCGTATTCGTTCATCTGACAGCCCATGGTTTCTATGTATAACTTTTGCGTCATGCCTAACGTAAGCGTGATGAATGGAAGGGGCTGGATTCTATCAAATTTTGCCTGTGAGGCACGTATGAGCGGAGTGGCCTTGAGGTTGGCGTTGGCTGATCCGGGCCATCCCCGTGAGGGCGACCGGTTGGCCGCCCTTGAGTCAAAGCGAATTGAGCATCAAGGCTTTATGCCTTAGCCGCCGGTTTGGTTCCGGGTGTCGCTGCTCCAGTCGAGATGGAAGAATTGCCCGCGAGGCTGGTCGGTGCGTTCGTAGGTGTGGGCACCGAAGTAATCGCGCTGGGCCTGGAGCAGGTTGGCCGGCAAACGGGCACTGCGGTAGCCGTCGAAATAAGCCAGTGCCGAACTGAACGCCGGCACTGGTACACCGCTGCGGACCGCCAGAGCGATGACTTCGCGCCATTGGTTTTGACCTTCATGCAGGGCCTGGCTGAAATAAGGGGCCAGCATCAGGTTTTTCAGTGCCTTATTTTCGCTGTAGGCGTCGGTGATTTTTTGCAGGAAGCGTGCGCGGATGATACAGCCACCCCGCCAGATCTGGGCGATGGTGCCAAAATCCAGTGTCCAGTTGTACGTGACCTCGGCAGCGGCCATTAACTGAAAACCTTGGGCGTAGGCGCAAATTTTCGAGCAATACAAGGCCTGGCGTATGGATTCGATCCATCTGGCCCGGTCGTCAGTCAGAGGAGCCACTTCAGGCCCGTTCAGAAGGGTGCTGGCGCTCACCCGTTCTTCTTTGAGTGCGGAGAGGCTTCTGGCAAATACGGCTTCGGCTATGGCGTTGGCCGGAATGCCCTGTTCCAGCGCACTGACAGCCGTCCATAGCCCGGTGCCTTTCTGACCGGCGGTGTCGAGGATGTGGTCAACCAGAAAACCATTGCCGGTGGGGTCGGCCTGATTGAGGATGTCGCCCGTAATTTCAATCAGATAGCTCGACAGCTTGCCCAGGTTCCATTCCTGAAATACCGCGCCTATTTCACAAGCGGACATACCCAGCAGATTCTGCATTAACCCGTAGGCTTCGCAGATCAACTGCATATCAATGTATTCAATACCGTTATGCACCATCTTGACATAGTGCCCGGCACCATTGGCACCTATGTGCGCGGTGCAGGTGACACCGCCGGTTACCGGTTGGCCGGGTGCTGCTCCCGGCAAAGGAATGCCGGTTTCTGGATCAACTTTAGCCGCTATGGCTTCCCAAATCGGTTTGAGCGCGGCCCAGGAGGTCTCGCAACCGCCCGGCATCAGGGAAGGTCCGAAGCGGGCACCGGTTTCTCCACCCGACACGCCAGAGCCTATGAAGGCAAAACCAGCGGCACTCAGTTCTTGCTCGCGGCGTATGGTGTCTAGCCAATGGGCATTACCGCCGTCGATGATGATATCGCCCTGATCGAGATGGGGGAGCAAACTGTTGATGGTGGCATCGGTCGCTTCACCGGCTTTGACCAGCAGCACAATTTTGCGTGGTTGAGCCAGGGATTGTACGAATTCAGCCAGGTCGTAATAGGCACTGACTCTGTTCCGGGACGGTTCTTCCTGTTCACAATGGGCCATGAATTCCCGGGTTCTGTCCGGATTGCGGTTGTATACCGCGATGCCATAGCCATGATCGGCAATGTTCAAGGCCAGATTTTGGCCCATCACGGCCAAACCAACGAGACCGATATCAGCAAGTTGTGCGTTCATACTAAAACTCCAGGGTTGGGTGATCTCAAATCCGCCTGGTGGGCGGACGAATGAAAGTTGAGCGCGGATTGTATCCCGGTTGGAGGAGTCAATTGCGGTTGTTTTATTGACTGGCAGGAAAAAATCAATATCGGTTCGGGGGAACGTGAGCGGAAGCCAAGGGGCAGGTAGGCAGATGGTCGCGGTCGATCCTGATTCGAGAACCCGATACGGGGATGTCATCAAGACCGACCGCCAGTTAGCCTCATGGATAAGGCATTGAGTATGCCAGTGATATTAAAGGCTTATATTATGGCTTAATTCAAGGGTATTGATCGCACCTTATGGATATTCCCTTGGCCTTGGCTGTGTGAGATAACCCGTCGGCAGTGCCATATAACCCATGTCCGACTATGCGACAATTTGACCCATTCTATAATCGTACAAACCCGATAGAATATGTACCATTCCTAAGGTGCTTAGCGAATCGCTGATACTGCAAACTGATTGATTGTACGTGTTCGTCTTC
The DNA here is from genome assembly GCA_051007495.1 of Methylococcaceae bacterium. Classification (GTDB taxonomy): domain Bacteria; phylum Pseudomonadota; class Gammaproteobacteria; order Methylococcales; family Methylococcaceae; genus CAIVXW01. The sequence goes on from JBPCSC010000435.1 coordinate 4,247, forward strand.
CTCATTATTGATAAGGGATACCCTTTACCGGGTATCCCTTTTTTTATGTGTGAACAAACAGCAACGCCCGCAATGCGACAATTTGACCCATTCAATATCCTTTAACCCAGTATTATACTGAACCCAACGCTGCGGTATTGTCGTGGTGTTCAATCTTTTACCTCTATCTTGAGGGATACTCCAATCCGGGTATCCCTTTTTTTTGGTCTCCTGATTTAAAACCTGGTTCAAAAGCGAATGGTTGCCCGCAATACCTGCTAAATAGGCATTCCCTCTTGTTTCAGAAGATAAAGCACCAGCGACACACGGCGGTTGCGGGCGCGGCCTTCAGGGTTGTCGTTGCCTGTACGGGGTTGGGTGTCGGCCAGACCTATCGCCTTGATTCGTTCCGGAGTTAGCCCCCGGGAAATCAAATAACGGGTGACCGCACTGGCCCTGGCCGCTGACAATTCCCAATTGGAGCCAAACTTCAGCGTGCTGATGGGGCTATTATCGGTATGCCCTTCCACATCTATCTGGCCAGCCTGCAATTTTAGCCACTGCGCTAATGAGTCCAGTACCAATATCCCTTCCGGTTTGAGTTTGGCACTGGCCGGATCAAACAGGATTTTGTCATTGACTTCCAGCCTTACTTTTTCGTTACTGGCTGAGAATTCCACCCAGTGATTCAAATCGGCCTGAGTCAAGCGGGTATTCATGGGAACCGGAGGCGACACGAACCGGGCCGTTTCCGGCATGGACAACCATTGGGCGGGCATCGTGGCCGAATCAGGAAGTGTGGTCGTGGCGATGGATGTCGGGATAACGTCACTTTTTTCAATCGGGGTGGGTTGTGACGGAACTTCGACAGAGCGCGCCACGGAGTCAGGGGCTTGCGCTACGGGTTGCTGCGTGGGTGCAGGTGCTACCGAGGGCTGTGCTACGGCGACCACGGCGACTTTCTGTTCTACAGGATCAGTTTTAGCGGATTGATCCAGCATGATTTTCTGGTGGGCACACAACACCACAAACAGAGCAAACAACAGAGTGACGACATCGGCATAGCTCAAAAGCCAGTTACTGCCTTCAGTTGATTCATCCGATTCGTGTACTGCGGCTTCCAGCCAATGGGCGGGGTGAGGCTGTGGGGTGGCCGGAGTGGGTTTTTTTACGGGTTCCCGTCTGGGGTGTATGTATAACATGGTGTGTATCCTCTAGCTTGAAGCTTTAACCAAACGCAGTGCCGGGGGGGCCGCAGGTGTAGGTGCGACCGGAATCTCGGCCCGATTCTGATAGGCATCCCAGTAGTCGCGGATCACGTTCGGGTGGCTGCGATCCTGCAACATACGGATGGTTTCGATCTGCACCTGAAGGTGGGTGACCTGCTCCCGGCAGCCTTTTTCCAGGC
>JBPCSC010000436.1:0-2369 GCA_051007495.1 Methylococcaceae bacterium
CAGTGCGGATGGCGGCAGAACCTACACGGCGGTCTACACCCCGGTCGCCAATAGCCGACAAACCGCCAGCATCAGTGTGAATGCCAATACCTACACCGATGCCGTCGGCAACTCAGGCCTGGCCAGCAACGCGCTCAACCTGACACTCGACACCCAACTGCCCAGCCTCTCCATCACCGGCACCACCGTCACCGAAGGCAACGACGGCATCCGCAACGCCACCCTCACCGTCAGCCTCTCAAGCCCCACCAGCCAGCCGGTCACGGTCAATTACGCGACGCAAGATGGCACGGCCCAGGCCGGATCGGATTACCTCGCCACCAGCAACATACTCACCATTCCGGTGGGCCAGACCACGGCGACGATCCAGATTTCCATCTATGGCGACACCCAGCTCGAACCGGACGAAACCTTCCGCGTCAACCTGTCCAGCCCGCCCAATGCCCAGTTGGGTAACAGCAGCACCACGGTGACGATCAAGAATGACGATGTGGCACAGGTAAACAACACCCTCACCTATCTTGGCACCGAAACCATCGACCTCGACTACGGCTCCCGTTCCGGCATGATTTCCGGCATGACGTTCAGCACCGGCTCCAATGAATCGGCCTGGATATACGGTGACGGCTACGGTGGGTACGGCAAAACCGCCCGCCTGTCCATTGCCTCCATTGAAGGCTTCTCCGGTGTCGACAATCTGATATTCAGCACCGAACCCAAACTGCTGAACACCAACGAATACGCCATCGACACCGCCGACAACAGCAACTACTACCTCCTGCACATCCTCGATCCGATGAGCCGCACCCATGGCGACACCAGCAACGGTGTCACCTACGAAGCCTGGAAATGGGCATCTGCCTCGGCCAATACCACCCTGCCCAGTGTCTCCATCAGTGGCACGATGCTGAGTGAAGGCAGCGGCGGCACCAGCAACGCCGCCTCTCTCACCCTCAGCCTTTCCGCCCCCTCCAGTCAAACCGTCAGCGTCGACTACTCCACCCAGAACGGCAGCGCGGTAGCCGTATCCGACTACAGCTACACCCTTCAAACCGCCACCTTCGCACCCGGCCAGACCAGCCAGACCATTCAGATACCCATCGTCGGCGACACCACGGTAGAACAGGACGAAAGCTTCCGCGTCAACCTCTCCAACCCGGTCAATGTCAATCTGGGTAATGAGCGAAGCGCGCAGGTGACGATCATCAACGACGACGTGGTGCTGCCCACGATCTCAATCAGCGGCACGACGATAACGGAAGGCAACGACGGTACCCGCAATGCCGAATTGACGGTCAATCTGTCAGCGGCTTCCAGTCAGACGATCACGGTGAACTACACCACGCAAGACGGCAGTGCTATAGCCGGATCGGACTACCAACTCACCCGTGGCACCTTGCGGTTTGAACCCGGCGACACCCGGGAAACCATCGAGGTGCCGGTCATCGGCGATACCACAGTGGAAAGTGATGAAAGCTTCCAAATGCTTTTAAGCGCGGCGACCCATGCCCTGCTGAACCCGAATGCCACCAGCGGCACGGTACAGATCAGCAATGACGACACCGCCACGGCCCCGGTGACTTCCTACTCTGCGGGACAGCCGGTGATTGATCTGGGATCACAATACGGCAAACTCATCAAACCGGTGCAGGTGGATGGCGGGCATTGGTTTTATTATTGGGATGTGTCGGGGGATGGGACTTCTGATAATCGTGATCGGGTGGATCACGACTGGCTGGATGGTATTTTTCAGCAGGATGTGAATGGTTGGGTTAATTCCTCTAGCGATACTGACAACACCTACCGCTATGCCACAATCAATGGCGTGAAGCTGGCTTTACCGACAGTGGGGGATACTCTTGGTAATTGGGGCTATCGCAACGGCACAGCGGTTAGTGGAAACACCAGCAATGAAAACTACAATGATTACTTGGCGATTTGGGATGCCAGCAACGGTACTGCGACAGGGATAGAAATTTATGGTATGCCACCAAGCTGGCCCTATTACTACTTCTGGTCAGCCACTTCGGGAGGAGCAGGTCACCACTCCAACGTATACCTACCTAATGGCCTCGTCGACAACGTCAGTACCAACGATTATAACGGCGGCTATTATTACCCCTATTACGTTGCGCTTGAGGTATTTTGACTCACTTTACTCCATGTTGTATGTTCACCTTAATTTTCTCGTTCCAACGCTCCTGCGTTGGAACGCATACGGAGGCTGAATAATGGGTAGAAGCCGCTACGCAATGCACAAACGGGCCGCCCCGGGTAGGTGTCGGGGTAGTAATTCCGCCTGAAGGCGGGACTACGAACGTGCGAATAAATTCGCACCTACAAAAAACAAAGGACTAACGGGCCACGCC
>JBPCSC010000437.1:0-7870 GCA_051007495.1 Methylococcaceae bacterium
TGGCTCAAAAGGTCGATCCCTACCTAAGACCTTTATACGACGCTCTTTACGAAATGCTTGGATTTGAACGCGTAGCCAAACTGATGGAGCGCAATGTGATTGAAGTCGCCCCACTGGCTTACATGCGAGGTCGCACCTTGAATGAATCGTTCATCATTCTGGACGAAGCGCAAAACACCACGGTAGAGCAGATCAAAATGTTTTTGACCCGAACCGGATTTGGTTCCAAGGTAGTCGTCACCGGCGACATCACTCAGGTGGATCTGCCTCGCAACAAGGAATCCGGTTTGCGCCATGTCCTCAATGTATTGCGGCATGTCGATGGCCTGAGTTTTACCTTCTTCAATGCGCACGATGTGGTGAGGCATCCTCTGGTACAACGCATAGTTGCCGCATACGAACGCTACGAACACGAGCATCCCCCTTCGGCAGCCTATCCACCCGCACACCGGGAACACTGACCCATGCACCTCACCTTCCAGCTTGCCAGCGCAAGCCCTCATATCCCCGCTGCCGACTTGCTTAAAGCCTGGGCTGAGGCGGCCCATCCCTCGGCCCCGGCCAAAACCGAGGTGGTTTTGCGTATCGTCGCTGCCGCAGAAAGTGCCCGACTCAACCAAACCTACCGCCACAAACCCGGCCCGACCAACGTCTTGAGTTTTCCTTTCGAGGCCCCGCCCGGGGTTCCGGTGGAAATTTTGGGCGACATCATCATTTGTGCAGAACTGGTCGAGCGAGAGGCCAGTGAACAAGGCAAATCGCTAATGGCACATTGGGCGCATCTGGTCGTACACGGCCTGTTGCATTTGCAAGGCTATGATCACCAAACCGAAGCCGAGGCTTGGGTGATGGAACAAAAAGAGATAGCCATTCTGGACACACTGGGTTTTTCCAATCCCTACGAAGAGGTTTTGCGTCATGAGTAATAGCCATACCAAGAGTCATTATCCGGGAGATTTTTCATTATGAGCGATGAACATACCGGGGATCACCACCGAAGCTGGCTGGAACGATTAGGTCATTTTCTGGCCGGTGAACCAGAAGACAGAGAAGATTTGCTTGACTTATTAAATGCAGCCACCAAGCGCAAACTGCTGGATCCCGACGCACTGAGCATGATTGAAGGCGTTATGCAGGTGTCAGAGCTTAGGGTTCGAGACATCATGATTCCTCGCTCACAAATGGTTGTAGCCCCGCAGGATGCCGAGATTGAATCTGTTCTCCCCTTGGTGGCCGAAGCGGCCCATTCCCGTTATCCCGTCATAGGGGAAGATCGCACCGAAGTATTGGGGATACTCCTGGTTAAAGATCTGCTGATCCAAAGCCTCAAAGATCGCTCCCGATTAGTGCGGGAAGTCATGCGCCCGGCCCATTTCGTGCCTGAAAGCAAACGGCTTAATATCCTGCTTAAGGAATTCCGCACCACCCGCAGCCACATGGCTATCGTCGTGGATGAATACGGCGCGGCCGCCGGATTGGTCACTATTGAAGACGTGCTGGAACAGATCGTAGGAGAAATTGAGGACGAGCATGATTTTGGCGAGGAGGAATATATCTTCCGCAAGAATGATCGGGAATTTACACTCAAAGCCCTGACCCCAATCGGTGATTTCAACGATTATTTTCAGGCCGAGTTGAGTGACGAAGAATTTGACACCGTAGGCGGATTGATCGTCCACCACTTGGGACACGTCCCTAAACGGGGTGAAAAGCTTGAAATCGGCCGTTTTCGGTTTGTGGTGTTACGGGCCGACAATCGCCGGGTTAATCTGCTCAAGCTGCTGGTATCGACTACGGGTGCTGAGTTACCCCTCCATTCCGCCTCTGATAACTTCCCCGGGGAATGAACAACACGCCTACACTTCGAGACTCAAGCCTTGGGAGTGCCTTGATGGCTGAACTCTGGGCTATGCTGGGTGGACTCCTGCTACCCTTGGCTTTTTCTCCTTTTGATATGCCGGTATTGGTTCCCATCGCCCTGGGTTTGCTGTTCATGTCGTGGATAAACGCTACCCCCTTGCAGGCCTTGCGTCGCGGCTATTGGTTTGGTTTGGGTCAATACGGATTCGGCATCAGTTGGATCTACGTCAGCATGCACGACTACGGCGGAGCCAGTGTCTTTGAAGCCACCGGACTAACGGCTTTGTTCGCCGTCTGCATGGCGTGGTATCCGGCCTTGGCGGGTTGGTTGGCCGTGCGTTTTTTTCGGGGTAGTGCCGGGTTCAGGTTGATCGCTGTCTATCCGGCGGTCTGGATGCTGATTGAATGGATTAGAGGCTGGTTTCTGACCGGCTTCACCTGGTTGCAAGTGGGATACAGCCAGACCGACACCTTACTCTCCCACGTCGCACCCTTGCTGGGCAGTTATGGTGTGGGCTGGATAACGGCCTTGCTGGCCGGACTGGCCTTTTCCTTGGCATGGCTCAGTCGCTCTGGGCGCAAAACGGCATTGGCCGGCCTGGTTTTGATACTGGTCGTCAGTCAAGGGTTAGGTCTGGTTCGGTGGTCACAACCTGAGGGTGAGCCATTCACGGCTACCTTGCTGCAAGGCAACATTCCACAGGATGCCAAATGGCAACCCGAATTCCAGCAAGCCACTCTGTTACGCTACCTCAACCTGACCCGCAAGCACTGGCAATCACGCCTGATCATCTGGCCAGAAACCGCCGTACCCGCCTTTTATCATCAAGTCAGACAAACCTATCTGACCCCTCTGGAAACCGAAGCCAGGCAGCACGGTACCGATCTGCTGATAGGGGTTCCTTATCTGGATGAATCTACCCATCAGTACTACAACGCACTGGTTAATTTGGGGCAAACCCCGGGGGTTTATCTCAAGCGGCATCTGGTGCCGTTTGGTGAATTTCTGCCGCTACGGTCTGTGCTCGGTGCAGTGCTGAACATACTGGATATTCCGCTCACTGACTTTACGGCCGGAAGCCCTCAACAACCCCTGCTGCAGGCGGCCGGCCATCCGCTGACGGCTTCCATCTGTTACGAAGACATATTCGGTCAGGAGTCTTTGCTCGGACTACCCGAAGCCCGTTATCTGGTCAACGTGACCAACGATGCCTGGTTTGGCGATTCGATGGCCCCGCATCAGCACGCCCAAATGGCCAGAATGCGAGCCATAGAAACGTCCCGCTACCTATTGCGGGCAACCAACACCGGCTTATCGGTTTTGGTCGGCCCTGACGGGCGCATTCAAACCCAAGGCCCATTATTTCAAACCACCGAAGTCACCGGTCTCATTCAACCCTTGTCGGGTGCTACACCCTACGTGCTCTGGGGCGATGGCGTATTCGTTATGGTCATTTTAATAACGTTGATTTGGGCATTGTGGACATCCAGACTGACCGCCCCCGAGGAACACCCTCACCATGAATGAACACACCCCGCCCACTCTCGCTACGAATACAGGCTTGCGTACCGCCGTTATCTGGGTAGCCTTGGCCAATCTGGCTTATTTCCTGGTGGAATATACCTATGCAATGGAAATGGATTCGGTTTCCCTGTTTGCCGACAGCATCGACTTTCTGGAAGACGCCAGCGTCAATCTGCTGATCGTCCTGGCGTTGGCCTGGTCGATAAAAAAACGCAGTCTGATGGGAATGGGGCTTGCCGTCATCGTGATGGTTCCTGGCCTGTCCGTATTTTGGGCTGCCTGGCAGAAATTCCAGCACCCTGTGCCGCCTGATCCCTGGCTGTTGTCGGCGGTAGGTTTGGGCGCGTTGGTGGTGAATGTGGCCTGCGCCTGGTTGCTGGCCCGCTTTCGTCACCATGGCGGCAGCCTGACCCGAGCCGCCTTTTTGTCGGCTCGTAATGATGCCTTTGCCAACCTGGCCATCATGGGGGCCGGGGTTCTGACCGCCGCATGGCCCAGTGGCTGGCCCGATTTGATAGTAGGCCTGGCGATCGCGGTCATGAATGCCGATGCCGCCCGGGAAATTCTGGAGGCCGCCCGGGACGAATACACCGAAGCGCATTCCTGACCCCCCACCCCATCCACCCGCTTACAAATACAGCGGGGCCATTTTCCGCCAGTAATACCCCTGATGGGCACGTCCGTCCCATTCATGCAGCGCGTGTCCTATACCCTTATCCGCAAGTATTTGGCTCAGGTGTCGGTTGTTATCCAGGAACGGATCTTCACGACCAATCACCAAAACAATATCCATTTTACGCAGTGCGTCCAGCCGGCTGTCATCAATTAGATTGGGCAGAAAATGGCAGGGGGTATTAAAGTAAATGTTTTCGTCGTAATACCCATCGAACAGGTTGCTGAAATTCTCAATACTCAAATTCAAATCATAACGCCCCGAAAAGGCGCAGAGTTTGGCAAACAGATGAGGATGGCGGAAAGCGATATTGGCCGCATAATAAGCCCCCAGGCTCAACCCATGGGAAATCAGGCAGGAATTCGGGTTGAGTGCCTGCATCAGGGGTATCACTTCATTTAATACATACTCTTCCAGCAGCATGTAGCGTTTAATCCGGTCTGCCGGATGCCGCCAGAATGAATAAAAGGTTTCGTCGGCCAGTCCTTCCACACAATACACCTGAATATGTCCCGCATTTATTTTAGGGGCCATGACCTGAATCATCCTGAGATTTTCATATTCATAAAACCGGCCTTCGCGGGTGGGGAATACCAGAACCCTGGCTCCGGCATGCCCAAATACAAGCAACTCCATATCACGATGCAGCCTGTGGCTGTACCATTTAAAGTATTCGCGTTTCATAAGGTATTGAAAAATTCGGACAATTCCTGTTTTAGCAGGTAATGCTGATGGGCCATGGCCGGGTAATTGAAATGCCCTCCATCCAGTACAAACAGGTGTTTTTCAGTGGGTATGGCATTGTAGATGGCAAACTGGCCGGGCGGGGCGACACAAGGGTCAAACAGTGCCGCCGCTACGTGCATGGGGATGTTGATGTAACGGGCGGCACAGGCGGCATCATAGTATTTCAAGGTTTCCATCACATGACCCACCCGCCACTCGTACTGCCGGATGGCTTCACCGCTGCCGCAAGTAGCCATCTGCAAACGCAGCGGATAATGGCCAAAGGTCGGCACATTGAGATGCCCCCGCTGAATCCGGTCATCCCAGGGTATCGCCATGGCCCCAAGCCCGCCGCCCAGGCTGATCCCCATATACCCCACATGGCCCGTGACTTCCGGAAACAACTGCAGCAAGGCCGTAACGGATAGCCACAAATCCTCCACACATCCGCTCAGGATATAGCGATCCCGGCAGTTGATGTCATGCAGTATATGAAAGGCCGGGTTGTCGGAAATGGGCGGATGCCGACTACGCGAAATACCCCGAATGCAGGGAAACATCAAAACGGCATCCTCGACCGGCAGATCATGATCAGGTGCCTCGCGGCCCCCATAACCGTGTCCGACCACGAATCCGCGCCGCACACAGCCATTCCGGGGAACCAACACCCACCCGCCTATTGTGATGTCATTGGTGGAAGTGAAACTCAAATCCATCATCTGATAATCAGAATAGCCCTGAGTCGTAGGCCTTAGCTGGGGATTGGGATCAAGGTTTAACATCGCCTGATAGCGGTGCTGCCAAAACGCGGCAAAATCATCAGGTGCCTCTGGTGCTTCGATCTGCAACAAAGCATCCAGGTTGTACCCATAACTCGGATCAAAAGGATAATTGTGGTGAAAATGAGCCATAGCCTTTGGGGGTAATGGAAAATGGGTAAGGTGGTTGACAAGAACGACTCCCTTCGTTTTCATGCTGTCCCTTTTACTACAGGTTTATCCGCCATGTGGCCGTTTTCACTATTCAAACGTCAATCATCCCGAGGCGATCAAGATGATCGAACCCAGGACAGATATGTGCATTTCCGTCGCCTGGGCCGTCAATACACGGTGACGCTCATCAAGCAGTTGCCCGAGAGTGCCTTGCAGGAATCGGCCAAAAAACTGGGGCTAATCAAGGCCGGTACGTTCATTCTCAATCAAGATGATGAAATCGCCATTGCCTACGATTACAGCCTGCATCACCACAGGCGAGTGGGTAAAAACCTGATTGAGCGCACTCTGGAAACCCAACCGCCCGCCCCGAACACAGACGAGCGGATTTATCTTGAAGCCATGCAACAAGCCCGCTACTCGGTGTTTGCCGTTCAGGCGTTATGCTCCCACACCGTGGCCCGGTTGGTCGATCAGGTGAGCGGTGCCCAAATCACCATCATGGACAGAAGCCTGGCCTCCACGGCCACGCCGGGGCTTATTGTAGCGGGTCGATTGCTTGAGATAGAAGGGTTTACCTGCTCCTCGGGTACGTTGATCCCCATACCCGCCAGCGTATATGAAGCACGCATTGTGGCGGTCATCCGTAAATTTTTCCCCGACGAACCCGCCCGGCTTAACCGCTTATCGCCGGCCCGTAGTGCGGCATTCGAGGCTGAAATCGTACGCATCGCCCTGCATGCCGAAGAGGATATTGCCTTTTATACCGACGACTGAACCAATGTCTAAAAACCACCCCACCTACGCACCGTCCGCACATTCCGTGTGCTTGTGAAATCCGGCTCATTCCATGTATCCTAAACCGCTTGTTCAGCCGAGGTTGCCGCCGAACGAACCGGCCAACCCGCAAGCAGATCAATCCCATATCAAAAATGCAAAGAGGTTCCCCACATGAATTTACTGGATCAATTAAGAGAGATGACTGTTGTGGTCGCCGACACCGGGGACATACAAGCGATAGAAACCTACAAGCCCCGTGATGCGACAACCAACCCGTCTCTCATCACTGCGGCAGCACAAATGCCGCAATATCAGAGCATCGTTGATGAAACCCTGAAAACCGCCCGTGCCGACGCCGGTGCCGAGGCTCCGGCGTCTCAAGTGGCCTCACTGGCATTTGAACGCCTGGCGGTCGCTTTCGGCCTCAAAATTCTGGAAATCATCCCGGGCCGTGTTTCCACCGAAGTGGATGCACGCCTGTCTTTTGACATTGAAGGCTCTATCGCCAAAGGGCGTGACATCATCAAGCAGTATGAAGCCGCCGGCATTTCCCGTGATCGCATCCTCATCAAGGTAGCCGCCACCTGGGAAGGCATACAAGCCGCCGCTGTACTGGAAAAGGAAGGCATACACTGCAATCTGACTCTTCTGTTCGGCTTGCACCAGGCCATTGCCTGTGCTGAAAACGGCATCACCTTGATCTCGCCTTTCGTAGGCCGCATCCTGGACTGGTACAAGAAAAGCTCTGGCCGTGATTCCTACGCGCCCCATGAAGATCCAGGCGTGTTGTCCGTCACCCAAATCTTCAACTACTACAAAAAGTTTGGCTACAAAACCGAAGTCATGGGTGCCAGCTTCCGCAACCTCGGTGAAATCACCGAACTGGCTGGTTCTGACCTGCTGACCATCGCCCCGTCACTGTTGGGTGAACTGCAGGCCACCGAAGGTGAACTGCCCCGCAAACTGAATGCAGCAGCGGCAGCCACGGCTGACATTGAAAAAATGACCATGGACAAAGACACCTTTGACCGTATGCACGCCGAAAACAAAATGGCCGCTGAAAAGCTGGCCGAAGGCATAGACGGCTTCACCAAGGCTCTGGAAACCCTGGAAGACCTGCTGAAAACCCGTCTCGCGGCACTGGAAGCTTAAATCGCCTACGCACTAAAACTGCGACTCCCAATTGAAACGGCCCCGCATCCTCCAAGGATGCGGGGCCGTTTTTTTTTGGTGCAATAATTTAAGCAGTAAATCCCCCAGAATGCCGCAGCGAACAAGGCGTGGGACTACCCGCGATTAGCCGTACCGGCGTGTTTTTTTCCCATTTTTTGTAATCCGAAACGATGATGTAGGTGATGCAGGTATGGATAGACC
>JBPCSC010000438.1:0-1400 GCA_051007495.1 Methylococcaceae bacterium
GGATGGTACTTTCACTGTCCGCCGAATCACCGTGGAAAAGCGAATGCAAGGATGTGAACCTGGACGTGACCAACATAGTTTCCTTTAACCAACAGACGTGAACCAACAAGTAACCCACATATAGCGTTTTCGGATTTGATTCGGTACGCTCCCTTCGACTCCGCTCAGGGAGCGAGCAGCGTTGAAGGGCTGGTTTTGAATGAACGATAAGCGAAAACGCTGTAGTTTCCTTTAACCCACAGTGCCCAACGGCAGGCATGCCCTCCATGGCCCTAGGTTCCGCCACTCCCTGGCGGAATGACGATTGGGGTATTTCCAACCGCGATTCCCACTTCACTCGTCATCCCCACCTGCCCGTTTCTCGTTCCTACCCTCCTGCGTTGGGAACGAGAAAATGAAATCGTTTTCCCTCTCAGATCAACAAGCTCTTGAGATCCTTGAGCATTAGGAACAGATGGTATGGATCAGTCGGGCTGGGGTCGAATTCCCAGGATTCGTACCACTGCCGTGCGGTGTCATCTTTGGCATGGACCAACAGGCAGCGAATGCCGGCGATGTCGGCGGCCTGTGCAGTGCGCAACAGCGCATCCTTGAGCAATGCCCGGCCCAGGCCCTTACGCTGATGCGCCTTGTCCACGGCGAGCCGGGCCAGGATCATGACCGGCACCGGGTGACCGGCTATCCCCTTCATCACTCTTGACGGCGCGGCTTGCGGATCAACGCTGCCGACCGCCAGGCTGTAAAAGCCGACAACCCTGTCGCCCTGACAACAGACGTAGGTCTGAGCACTGTTGGCTTTTTGGTTGACCAGCGCGTAACGCTGCAGAAACTGATTCAGAGCGGCTTGGCCGCAGTCAAAAGCATCGACCTGATCCGTAGCCAGCAACTTGCGAATGGGGGCGTAGCCATTACTCAACCGAGCACCCCGGGTTCACGCAGCAGCTCCTTTAGGCGCGGCTTGCTTTGCACAGGACGATCTAACGCTTCCTGGAATGCCTGCCACTGCGTGTCGTCCAGCACGAATTGACGACGATCCGCCAGCGTTTGGGCCGCCGCCGTCACGCCCGCGTCGAGCAGGAACTCGCTGACGTTTTTGTGGCAGGCGCGTGCAGCTTCCTGTAGCAGTTGCTTGACTGGCGTACTGGTGCGAATGTCAATGCGTTCGGTCTTGGAAGGATTCAGGGTACTCATGGTGCCACTCCGGACTAGTTTTGGATGCCTTTATTCTATTCGTCCGGACATTGTACTGACAAGGCGTTTCTTGTCTCAGACTAAAGGACAGGCAGTGCGCCAGGATAAGCTGGCAAGAGATTGGAGGTGAAAGTCCTCTATCCGGAAAGGCGTAGCGAGCCACCGGAACCCCGAGTCATGGGTTGGACTGTCCGTGAGGGCAGCGACTA
>JBPCSC010000439.1:0-3365 GCA_051007495.1 Methylococcaceae bacterium
CGGCGATCGTCAGCGTATGGAGTGATTTACACGCCGCGGCTATACTGGCAATTGATGACTTGTATGATCCGTTTGTGACGATCAATGCACAAACGTATTATTGGGTCGGCAATATGGGTCGACGGATTATGGAAACGTATCCGGTATTACCGCACGCGTATACGGTCACGCCCAGTAAAACAACTCTAGCAGAAGGGGATGTTGTACGGGTGAATGTCACCGCAACGAACTTCTACGATCCGATCACGGTGTATTGGACCCTACGGCATGTATCGAGTACGGTGACCGATTTCAGCAGTGTATCGGGTAGCTTCGTGTTGACGGCAGGTGCCGGTTACTTTGATGTACAGTCCGTATACCACACTGCGAATGATGCGGATAAAACATTCTACGTGGATTTGCGGTTGACCGGCATGGTGACGGGACCGGTCGTTGCCAGCACCCCTGCTTTGACATTGCAGAATGTGTTGTATTATGATCCGATCTACAGTGTCGCGTCGGCATCGATGCAGTATAATAGTGCAGTCATCCGGACGATCGTAATGGATATTACCACCGCTCACGCGACTGATGCCACGTACACGTGGAAGCTGATCGTGCTGAGTGGAGCCGGTAATGTTTGTTATACGGCGGTGACAGGATCGGTTACGACCGTAAGCAATATGGCGCATGTCAGTCTCACCTTGAAAGATGCGATACTGAATTATGCGACATCGACCTTCAAACTCCAACTGTTATCCGGTACGACTCATCTGGCATACAGTCCAGACATTACCGTCGTATCGCCGACGTATAGCCTAACCAGCTCGATCACCAGCCAAGCAGAAGGCCTGAGTTGGCCGATGTCGATTCTGACAACGGAGTTACCGTCTAGCACGACAGTATACTGGACGATTACGTTAGGTACGGCTACTGCCAATCAGTTCGTTGCGCTGACGGGCAGCGTGGTATCGACCAGCAATACCACGGGCTTTAGTATTGAAACCGTACGGAATACGTTGAAAGGAGTCGACGGTACCTTTACGGTCTCACTGCGGACAGGCAGTGTATCGGGCACTATCGTCGCATCGACAGGGCTGTTGACGATCCGTGACGTTTATGTCACAGTCATCGATACCCAATGGGCGATGTGCGGTCACCTCTATGATGTGACGCCGCCAATCGATGCCGCTGATTACTATGTAGTCAGCACTCCATCCACCTTAAGGCGTTAATACCACAGAGAGGTTAGCTCGTGAGTTTAATGACATTTCATCGAGTCGATCGACTGCCTGATCAGTTTGAGCCCGATTCTGTTTACTTACTGAAAGGCGAACATGACCACGATATGGAAATGCACGTGGTCGGTACGGACCCTAACGCACCGGTACGGGCCATGTCTGCTAAAGACGTGATGGCAATGATGCTGCAAAAGCTCTCTGAGCTGACGCAGATCGTGGTGGTGGTTCCCACTTGGAACAGTGAGATGGCCACCTACATCTCGCCGTATACGCCGAGGGCATCAACAGACATGGCCCGAGCACTGTACCTGACGACCGGCATGGGGAGCCGTAGAACACGGCTCGGGGGCGGAATGATTATGTACGATATTCCACTCCCTCAAACACGAACGATGCGAGATGCACAGTGGTAGGCATTTAGTGATCTAATCAGATGGACACTAGACAAACTGACACCGAACGCATGCATCGAATCGGCATAGACTCCAGTCCGTAAAGACTGGAGTCTTTGTTTGTTTTTTTGCTTTTTTACTACACACACTGAGGTATCTCACTATGGCTTCTGGAACTCTTGGCACTGTAATGACCACCGCTTCAAGCTATGTTGGCGCGTATACCGCGACAACGAGTATTAGCTATGCCACCATCTCTATCAATCTGGTTAATACCGATGCAACCAATCAGGCGACTATTCGCGTGGCGATCGTTTCCGGTACCGATGCTACCGCAGCATCAGCCTCTACATTGACTTCTGACGGTGTCGGTACCTATAAAAAGTACCACATTGAATACGGTGCAGTCGTAGCCGCCAACGGCGGTGTACTGGAACGTACGTGCATTCCGGTATCCGCGGGAGATAAAGTATTCGTCTGGTCGGATACGGCTGCGGTTGCTGTACGCGTCTTTGGTCTGGAACAGGCCGCATAATCGTTTTGTTTAACAATCAATAAAAAGGTGACCTCCTATGGCACGCATTGCATTTTATCCTAACAGTTCAGGCACGCCCTTTATACCGGGCAAGACCTATCAAATCCCTGAAGGCGGTACCGGTGCTACGACTGTGGCAGATGCCTTGATTGCCCTGGGAGGCATCAGTAAAGCGACCGTTGGACAGGTAGGTGGTCCGGTCGCGTTGGATGCGCTGGCGTGTGCGCCCACAGCATGTTATCCGACCGGCGTAGGCCAGTCGTATACCTTCACCGGCCCTACGGCACTCAGCGGTGGCGCGACATCCAGCAACACATACACCCTCACGAATTACGACGCATACACCACCTATACCTTGACACCGTTGTCGGGTAGTATTAACAGCACGAGCAATGGTGCGGGTGCAGTGACCTTAGGTGCAGGTGTCAGTACGTTTACGTACATTCCACCGTTACGGGGTACGGGCACGGATGGCTTCAAAATCACGACCAGCACGGACAGCACCGGTCGCAGTTTCAGTGTCACGGTCAATAATTCGGTCGTGACGACACCCAGTATCAGTATGGCCTTTACCACAAATTTGTCGGAATACCCAACAATAACCGGTAGCAGCTATGGCGGCGGTACGAATACATTGAGCGGTCAGGCCATGACTAAAAGTCGTTGGCAGATTGCGTCCGATAACGGATTTACGACAGTTTTGAAAGATAAGTCCGTGACAGGCACGGCGACGTCTTATACGCTGGTGAGTGCAGATGGCGCATTGGCCCATGGGACTACGTATTATGCACGGGTACAATACGCCTGTACGTACAACGGTACGGATATTTGGTCCGATTGGTCCACGGGTGTAGCGATTAGCACGATGGCTGAATTTACTTTATCGGCACCGAGTACAAATCCGCCAATAGGGGGACAGGCCAATACCCTGACGATCCAAAATTATGACTCTGCTGCGACGTATAGCGTCAGTACCAGCAGCGGATGCAGCAGTGTGACCGTGAGTGGCAGTACGGTAAACTTTACACCGAATACGGCCGGTACGAGTTACAGCATCACCATTAGCGACGGACATACCGGTATTACACAGAGTGGAGCAGTAACGGCCAGTGTGGTAAATACTCCCAGTATAGCATCCGGGGTCACGAACGGTCAAACAGGACTGGGTAGCAGTGTGACGATGGTAGGGAGTACACCGAGTGGGACGGGGATTTACAG
>JBPCSC010000440.1:0-1574 GCA_051007495.1 Methylococcaceae bacterium
ATCCTGTGCGTGTAACGTATATACCCGATTTTGTCAAGGATGAAATAAGGCAGGAAGTTAGAAAAGAATTACGTGATGATGTGGTTGCAGACGTCAAGGCCCACGCCAAGGAAGAAAAATGGGGAATCCCAGCAGCTCTTCCTGATTGGGTCAGCAGAATACGCTGGTCTGGTGATTTGAGACTTCGTTTTGAAGATAATTTTTATTCCTCGGATAATCAAGCTGAAAGTTACTTTGATTGGCCGCGTATCAACAGTCAGGGTGGGATAACACGCGTTGATGATCCGTTCAGAAATACTACTGTTGATCGTATTCGCTACCGTGCCAGGGCGAGGTTGGCTATGGAGGCTGATGTTAGCAATAGTATTAAGGCAGGTTTGCGTATCAATACCAGCAACGACAGAAGTCCGGTATCCCTTAACCAGACGTTGGGCCAATATGGTAGAACTTATGAAGTAACACTTGATCGTGTCTTTCTGCAGAATGACTATAGAGATACACAAGGTAGAGATTGGCTTACCCTGTCCGGTGGTCGATTTGCTAATCCCTGGCTAAGTACGGATAACCTTTTTTATACGGATGTGTCTTTTGAAGGTTTTTCAGGAACGATGCATTTACCCTTTGGCGGATCCCATTCTGATCCGGTAAATGGTGCACTACCTCCGCAACAGATAAGTACTGGACTCTCCAAACCCAACGAAGTATTCATGACCCTGGGCTATTTTCCCTTGCAGGAAATTGAACTGACATCCAAAGATAAATGGATGTGGGGTGGTCAGACCGGGTTAGACTGGGTGTTTATGGATGATGTTCGTATGCGAGGTGGTGTAGGTTATTACAACTACAGCAATATTCAGGCTTTGCCCAACTCGTTGGGAAGCCGGTTGAATGATTGGTCTGCTCCTGTTTTCTTTAACAAGGGTAACAGTCTGGCGCGTATCAGTAATGATGGCGATGTGAATCAGGAACCGCGACTGGTGGGTTTGGCTTCTGACTTCAACATCATTGATGCGGTAGTCAATTTTGATTATAGAGCCATAGGTTCGACTCATGTTTTGTTCACCGGTAACTATTCTCGTAACCTCGGTTTTGATCAGCAGCAGATACTGAGAAGAACCGGTGAGAATATTTCTCCTCAAGTTAATGCCTGGCAGGTTCGTCTTGATGTAGGTAACCCTGATATACGGAAATTTGGTGACTGGAACGTGTGGTTGGCTTATAAGTATCTTGAGCGCGATTCCGTGCTGGATGCTTTTACTGATTCCAACTTTCACTTAGGAGGAACAGACGCCAAGGGATGGCATTTGAGTGGAAGTTATGGCTTGGCGAAAAATACCTGGATGAACGTTCGTTGGTTGGCAACCAAGGCTATTAGCGGACCGACGTTTGATTCCGATGTTTTACTGGTTGACTTAAACTCCAGATTCTAGGCGTCCCGCCTGATTTGATTTCCCTCTGTTTTTTTGATGGAGGGAATATCTTTAGCCAGGCACTACTGTATATTTCGAATAAATTAGGTTTTCGGATCATGTCATCAAAAATACAACTCCGTTCCATCCTGTTACCGCTTATAA
>JBPCSC010000441.1:0-2294 GCA_051007495.1 Methylococcaceae bacterium
ACGCTGTTCTGATGTCTTCGAACAACGCCGCGCCGAAGTGATTGAGGCGGAAATCAACAACAACAAAACGCAAATCGAGGCTGAAACCATCGCCGAAAACAAACGCTGGTATAAAAAGGACGGGTATTTCTGGGTACCCAAAGAATCACGCTACAACTACCTGGTCAACAACTCGCGTCAGGCCAACGTCGGCAATTTGTTAAGCAAGGCACTGGCCGGAATTGAAGGCGAAAACGTCAGCCTTTCCGACGTACTGGAACACATCGACTTCACCCGTAAAATCGGCCAAAGCAAGATTCCCGACATCAAGTTGCAACAGCTTATTACCCATTTCAGCCTCTACCGTCTACGCAATGAAGACTTTGAATTCCCCGATCTACTGGGTGCGGCCTACGAATACCTGATTGGTGAATTCGCCGATTCGGCCGGCAAAAAAGGCGGTGAGTTCTACACGCCGCGCACGGTGGTGCGGATGATGGTGCGGCTAATCAAACCCAAGCTTGAACACGACATTTACGACCCGTGCTGCGGTTCCGGCGGCATGCTGATCGCGGCCAAGGAGTTTATCGACGAGCACGGTGAAGACGGCCGCAAGGCCAATCTGTTCGGTCAGGAGTTCAACGGCACGGTCTGGTCTATCGCCAAAATGAACATGCTGCTGCACGGCATTAGCACCGCCAACCTGCAAAACGACGACACCCTGGCCGAACCACAACACGTAGAAGGCGGCGAACTGATGCGTTTTGACCGGGTGCTGACCAACCCGCCGTTCTCGATCAATTGGGGTAATACTGAAAAAGATGCCGACGGCAAACCGGCCTGGAAGCCCAAGTTCGAGGACCGCTTTTCCTACGGCCAAGTGCCATTGGGTGCTAAAAAAGCCGACTTGATGTTCCTGCAACACATGCTGGCCGTCACTCGCAACGGCGGCATGGTCGCCACCGTCATGCCGCACGGCGTGCTGTTCCGGGGCGGCGAGGAAAAAGCCATTCGTGCAGGCATCATAAAACGCGACCTGCTGGAAGCCGTCATCGGCATCGCGCCCAATCTGTTTTATGGCACCGGCATTCCGGCCTGCATTCTGGTGTTGCGCCAGCGGGTGAAAAACGGTGCCAATGATGTCAGCGGCAAGCCTGCCGAGCGTCAGGGCAAGGTGCTGTTCATCAATGCCGACCGTGAGTACTTTGAAGGCCGCGCACAAAACTACCTGCTCCCCGAACACATCGAAAAAATCGCCACCACCTTCGACGAATTTCGCGCCATAGCCGGTTTCTCGGCCATCGTCGATAAAGCCACGCTCCAAACCAACCACTACAACCTCAACAATTCGCCGCTACGCCGACAACGCCCCGCCGCCCGAACCGCACGACGTGCGTGCTCATCTGGTCGGCGGCATTCCCAAGGCCGAAGTCACCGACAAGGCCGGATTGTTCAGTGCCCACGGCCTGAATTCGCTGGATCTGCTGGTGGAGCGTGATGCCAGGTATTTTGACTTCGCGCCCCACCTCGACTCACGGCAAAGCCTCAAACCGGCCATTGAAAAAAATGCCGGCCTGCTGGCCAAGGAAGCCGCCATCCGCGCCGCTTTCGAGCAATGGTGGCAAGACCACAGTGCCCGCATCACGGCACTCTCCGGCCAGATGGACAATGCCACCAGCCTGGTCGCCCTGCGCAACGAGTTACTGGCCAGCTTCAGCCAAAGCCTGGAAGCCATCGGCCTGCTCGACCCCTTCCAGGTGCGCGGCATCGTGGCCGGTTTTTGGTATCAGACCAAGTACGAATTTCTCACCTTGCAGGCACGGGGTGCCATAGGCGTGGCCGATGCCTGGCGCACCAGCATCGTCACCGCACTGGAAGACAAAACCAGAAAAGAAAGCCCGCTGGAACACAAACTGGTCAAATTTCTGATGGGTGATTTCGTCGGGGAAGTTAACCAACTGGAGGTCAAAACAGCCGATCTGGACAGCCGGGTTACAGCCGCCGCGCCTGCGGATACCGAGGGCGAAGGCGACGAATCAGCCGAGGTGGAAGAGAGCGATAACCCGCAGGCGGTGGATGAAGCCCAGATCCTTACCTGGAAGAAGGAACTCGCTACGGCCAAAAAGGAACTCAAAACCAAAAAAGACAGCTTCAAGGACCACATCAAGAAAGAGGTTGATCTTCTGACACCAGAGACCGCCGCCGAGTTGTTACTGACCATTTTTCACAACGATATGCAGGCGATTATCGAGCGATACATGGCCGCACAGCGTAAGACCATAGTCGCCGCATTTGAAAACTGGTGGGACAAGTAC
>JBPCSC010000442.1:0-8350 GCA_051007495.1 Methylococcaceae bacterium
GATTATCATTCCTCATTTGCCAGTCTGAACGGTTATCTTGATTTCAATCAGAAAAACACCCGGCTTGATCTCAGCCTGAGCCATACCCATAGCCGTATCACGGCCCTTATGGATGCAGATGGCAGTAACTATTACGATTACTCCGCCTATAACCGGCAGATTGATACCCGTTACGCCTATGACGGATCTCCTGTTCGCACCTTGAAGGATGTGCGTGAGGACTGGTCTACCCGACTTGGTTTCAGCCAGATACTTTCACAAACGGCTTTGCTGGAAGCCGGGTTGGGCTATACCCGCAGTACGGGTTATCTGGAAAACCCTTATAAAGTTGTCAATATGGTTTTTGTGGATCCAGACCAGGAACCTCTGGATTTGGGTATGCCCGGTGTGCCACCCTTATTGATTCCTGATGTGAGGGCCGTTATGGAACAACGCCCGGATTCCCGAAACCAATGGGTATTCAATACCAGGTTTATCCAGTATGTTCGGCCACTCGATGCCGCCTTGCATATAGGGTATCGTTATTATAATGACGATTGGGGCATAGAAGCCCACACCTTTGATGCCGATTGGCGACAATCTTTAGGGCATGGCTGGAACATTACGCCTGGGATCCGCTATTACAGCCAAAGTGGCGCAGACTTTTATCGCCCGTATTTTTTATTCAAACAGGCCGCGCCGGTAGTCGGTGAACTGAACCGACTGGACTGGAATGCGCTACCCGCCAAAGCCTATTCCAGCGATCACCGTTTATCTGCTTATGGTGTATTAAGCGGGGGTTTGACAGTCAGTAAAACCCTGGGTAAGGCCGTAAGCCTGGAAGCGGGGTTTGAGTATTACACCCATCATGGTGGTTTGCGTCTGGATGGCCGTGGTGAAAACCGGTTTGCCGATTTTGATTTCGTGCAATATAACGCGGCGTTGAGGGTTAATCTGGACGCGCTGCAACAACTGCATGTGGATACAGGGGATTCGCATGAAGATCATAATCATCATCACGGACATACCCGGCATCAACACCGCCACGCGCCGGCCGGAGTCATGTTTGACCACTTAATCACTGAAGCGGATAACTGGATGCTGGGGTATCGTTATATGTATGGTCAGCAAGACGGAAACATGCTGCATGGGGTTAATCCTGTACACACTCAAACCCTGATTGACCACGCCTGTCCGGGGCAAACCTGTCGTTATATTCCAGACAGCATGGCCATGCAGATGCACATGCTGGATATTATGTACGCCCCCACCGACTGGCTAAACTTCATGCTGATGCCGCAATTTATGGACATGGACATGGAACTGGCCGCACTGGATGGCGCACCGCCGTCCGAGACGGGCAGTGGCCACGTTCACAGCGGCCCGCGCCATCATGCAACCGGTGGAATAGGCGATACCGGAATGTACGCCCTGATCGGCCTGTTCAACCGGCCTGAGCATCATGTGCAGGCCGGTCTGGGATTTTCCGCCCCCACTGGACGGGTGAACTGGAAAGTTCACGGCCAGAGTGAGTTGATTCACTACGGTATGCAAACCGGCAGTGGCACCTGGGATTTCCGCCCCAGTCTTACCTACACCGGCCTGCACGAGCGGTGGTTGTGGGGGGCGCAAATCAACGGCACGGTACGCATGGAAAAAAGCAACGAAACGGGATATGCCCTGGGTAATCAGGTACAAACATCATTCTGGGGCGGGTATCGGCTTAACGATTATCTCCACGCCACAGTGCGCGGCATCAATACCCAACAAGGCCAAATCCAGGGCCATTACAACGCCCCCCAAGACTTAAGCGGCCCTATGGACTTTCCACAAAGTTATGGAGGACAGTACTGGGATGTGGGCATGGGGTTAAACCTCAGTATTCCCAACGGCCAGCTGGCCGGACACCGAGTTGGCGTGGAGTGGTTGCACCCCATTCAAGACAAGGTCAACGGGTATCAACTCGAACGCACCGGCACGCTCAACGCGACCTGGAGCTTGGCGTTTTGATACAAAAAAATGATCAGGAAACCCCCGTCAGTCAATTTGAAACCTGCTTAAGCTAACAATTCATACGCACCGATGCTGCGTATGGCAATCCCTTCTTCACACTGCTCAATACCGTGCCGGAGCAATACCTGTTACAGGTGGCTTCCCGGGTCTCTTTCTGCTGCAACAACCGCAGCATCAAACCTAATACCAAAAAATCCATATTGATGGAAAAAGGCGGGTCTGCACTTTGACGAATGGCCATTAGCCGCCTAAAACTGTACCATTTGCCGTTAAATCTCAGGTACTCACACACACATTGGAGTTCAACATGAATGATAAGGACAACGCGGGTTTGGATGAACACGACCGCCGACGATATTTGCGGGTGATTGACCAGGTTATATTGATGTGCTCCCCGGCCAATCCGGATGACCTGAACCGAATTGAATCGCGTATTGATCAACCCATGGATGCCTACGATCTGTCTGCACAACTGGAATTGATGAATCAGGAATCCCGAATTTTGTTGCGGCGCGTGGAGAAAATAGAACCGATACTGGGGGAATATCTGGATTTACTCGAGCGCAAAATTGCCGCCCTATCGGGTTTTTTGCTCGATCAGGAATCGGAACGCCTGGAGCAGCAACCCCAAACGGTGAGCCTGAGTGCTTCGGGCCTGGGATTTTATTCCGAATGCCCCAGGGAATCGGGTGACGTGCTGGAGTTGCGTCTGATACTCTTGCCGGAACGCATCGGGCTACACCTGTATGGGCGTGTCATCACGTCCGAACTGACTTCCACCCGCGAACACCCTCCCTACCATTTGGCGGTAGATTTTATGGGCATATCCGATCACGACCGGGAAATTCTCATCGCTCATCTCATCCGCGTCGAGCGACTGCAACTCAGGCAAGAATATCAGTGCAGCACATAATTTTGGCTGAAGCCACAACCCGCCAGCGTCTGTTGCAGTTGCTGTCTGACAATGCCTTGCATTCAGGGCGTGACCTGGCCGATCGACTAAACCTAAGCCGGGCAGCCATCTGGAAAGCGTTGCAAGAACTGGAAAAGCAGGGCTTGAGTGTTCAGGCCGTGCGTGGTCGGGGGTATCGTCTGCCGCACCCGGTGGAAGCTTTGGATGCGGATATACTCACACGCCATCTGGCTACAGACACTCGCGAACACATCTCCACGCTGGAACTGCATACCCATCTGGATTCGACCAACACCTACCTCATGAACCGGGCACGCGACGGTTCAGGCTGCTCAGGCCTGGTGTGCCTGGCCGATTCGCAAGGCTCAGGGCGTGGGCGCATGGGGCGGCACTGGGTGTCCCCCCCTGGAGCCAATGTGTATCTGTCCCTGTTGTGGTGTTATGAGGATCACGCGTACCTGACCGGTCTCAGTTTGGCCGTAGGCGTTGCGGTGGCCCGGGCACTGATCGCCTCGAATCTGCCTGATGTCGCCCTCAAATGGCCTAACGATATTTTGTGGCAGGACAAAAAACTGGGCGGCATATTGATAGAAGCGACCGGAACGGCACATGGTGGGTGTCAGGTCGTGATTGGTTTGGGTGTCAACCGCTACATTCCGGATGCCTTGGCGGGCGAAATCGACCAATCCTGGGTCGACCTGCATCAGATTCAGGGTCAAAATAGCCCATCCCGCAATGTGCTGATTGCCCGTATCCTCAACGAGGTGATTCCCTTGCTGGTTCATTATCCCGAACAAGGATTAAATACCTGGCTGGAAGAATGGAAAACCCTACATCCCTGGACAGGCCGCGAAGTCACTCTACATCAGGGCGATAACATTATCCGTGGCATTCTGGAACACATATCGGATCAAGGCTTGTTGATACTGCGTAGTGCGGATGGAACCGTTAAGGAATTTGGCTCCGGGGAAGTCAGACTGAAATTATAACCCCCCGGTTTATACCCCATTTTTTTACACGATACCCGATTACCCTCCATGAAAAAAATCCTTACTTTACTGTGCCTGTCGTGTTTTTCTGCAGGACTCATGGCGGAAGATAATTCTCACATCACCCAGATACTCGATTTAACCCGACACCCCATAGGCTATGCGGCTTTATTCCTGTTTTTCTTCGCCTATATCCTGGCCATGTTTGAAGAAATTACCGCACTCAGAAAATCCAAACCCATGGTATTGTCGGCCAGCCTGATATGGGTATTCATTGCCGCCCTTTATACAGACGAACACCGTGAGGCACTCTCGGAGCAGGCATTCCGTTCCAGCCTGCTGGGATTCGTGGAACTGTTTCTGTTTCTCATGGTATCCATGACCTATCTGAACGCCATGGAAGATCGGGGGGTGTTTGATAAGCTGAAAACCTGGTTACTGCACAAACGCATGAGTTACCGGAAGATATTCTGGTTGACTGGCATTCTGGCGTTTATATTATCTTCAGTATGCAACAACATGACCACGGCATTATTAATGGGATCGGTCATTATGTCTGTGGGACGGGAAAACCGGCGCTTTGTCGGTTTGGCCTGTGTCAATGTAGTGGTAGCCACTAATGCCGGAGGGTCATTCAGCCCGTTCGGGGATATTACCACCCTGCTGGTCTGGCAAAAGGACGTAGTACCCTTCATGGCCTTTTTCAGTTTGCTGATACCTTCCATTGTCAATTTTGTGGTGCCGGCCATGATCATGCATTTTTTCATACCCAGGGGAAAACCTACGGCCAGTCATGAAGATAACCCATTGAAACGGGGTGCTGTGTCGGTGATTATCCTGTTTATGTTCACCATCATCACGGCCATTACCTTTGAAAATGTTTTAAGTCTGCCCCCTGCGGGCGGGATGTTGATGGGCCTGACTTACCTGAAGTTTTTGAGTTTCTACTTACAGAAAACCGGCGATACGGCCATGGCAAAGAGCGAAGCCGCTGAACCCGATGAAAATGCCCCAGTATCGAGGAACAAACCCTTTGATGTATTCGAGCAGGTATCGGCACTGGAGTGGGATACCATGCTGTTTTTCTATGGTGTAATGGTCAGTGTGGGGGGCTTGAGTTTTATCGGATACCTCCATGTCGCCTCGGATTATCTATATACCGATCTTGACCCCACCATCGCCAATGTACTGGTCGGAATCATCTCGGCCTTTATAGACAACGGCACTATCATGTATGCCGTGCTGACCATGAACCCTGCCATATCCCAGGGCCAATGGTTACTGGTCACACTGACCGCCGGTGTCGGTGGCAGTTTGCTGGCCATCGGTTCTGCGGCCGGAGTGGGCTTGCTGGGGCAAACCAAAGGAATATACACGTTTGGTTCCCATATTAAATGGATGCCGGTCATTGCTCTGGGTTATGCCGCCAGTATCGCCACGCATTTTATTGTGAATGGTAACCGGTTTTGAACGGGCATTGCAGAGTGTAATGGCACACCCAACCTGAACTACCACCTGGCCCGAGACATTGATAATGGCTGATTTATTTGCACAGAAACCCCAGGCTCCATTACCTGAAATCCTGCGGCCAAAAACCCTGGACGAAGTAATAGGCCAGTCGCATTTATTGGGAGACGGAAAACCGCTGCGACTGGCTTTTCAGTCAGGCAAACCCCATTCAATGATATTCTGGGGCCCCCCGGGAGTGGGTAAAACCACGCTGGCCAGACTGACGGCCACCGGATTTGAATGTGAATTCATTGCCCTGTCGGCGGTATTTTCAGGGGTTAAAGACATCAGGGCCGCCATGGAGCAGGCCGAACAAAACCTGCAACGCGGCAAAAAAACCATTTTATTTGTCGACGAAATACACCGTTTTAATAAGTCGCAACAGGACGCGCTGCTTCCTTATGCGGAAAGCGGTCTGGTCACTTTTATCGGAGCCACTACAGAAAACCCTTCTTTTGAGGTCAATTCCGCGCTGTTGTCCCGTGCCCAGGTTTATGTATTAAAATCCCTGTCGGAAGAGGAATTAAAACAGCTACTGCAGCGGGCCTTGAAAACATTGGGACCGCTGGAATTTGATGATTTGGCTGTTGATACCATAATAGGTTATGCCGATGGTGATGCCAGAAGATTCCTTAACCTGCTGGAACAATGCTCAAGCTCAGCCAGTACCGCCGGAATAAGCAGAATAGATGCCGAGTTTATCCAGAATGCCTTGAGTTTGAATTCCAAGCGTTTTGATAAAGGCGGCGACAACTTCCATGACCAGATTTCAGCCCTGCATAAATCAGTACGGGGTTCTGATCCTGATGCGGCTTTATACTGGTTCAGCAGAATGTTGAATGGCGGTGCGGATCCGCGCTATTTATCCAGAAGGATAATCCGAATGGCCTGGGAAGACATTGGTTTGGCAGACCCTAGAGCCATGCAAATAGCCAACGATGCCGCCTTGACCTACGAACGCTTGGGCAGCCCGGAAGGCGAGCTGGCATTGGGGCAGGCTGTTATTTATCTGGCGATTGCCGCCAAAAGCAATGCGGGATACAAAGCCTATAACCAGGCCAGTGCTTTTGTGAAACAGGACAAGAGCAGGGAGGTTCCGGTTCATCTTCGCAATGCGCCAACCAGGCTGATGAAGGAGCTGGGTTATGGGCATGAATACCGATATGCCCACGATGAACCCAATGGCTATGCGGCGGGTGAAACATACCTGCCTGATGGGATGCCAAAACCAGCCTGGTATCAGCCAGTACCCAGAGGCCTGGAAATCAGGATTGCTGAAAAGCTCGCACTCTTGCGGAAGTGGGATGAAGAAGCGGGTAAGAAATAGAGACTACAAACGAAGTTGCCACGCGGAAATCTTTATCGAATCGGGCAGGGGCCGGCAAATTTAATACCCCTTTGACCGTCGCTTCTCCCGGTGCTTCCCGGCGCGACTGAACGGGAGAGTGAGTTTCACCAGACCGGTTGCTATCCGTGGATCATATTTGACTGCGGCATAAGCCGCCACACACCTAAAGGGAGATATTCCCGGCCATGCGGCCCAATACCACAATCAACCCAATGGCACCAATCATCTTCCAGGTTTGGGTGTTGATCGCCTGATACATTTTCTTCAGTTCATCATTCATTTCCTTGAATCGCTCGTCCACCTGTTCGAAACGCTTATCTATCTGTTCGAGACGCTTATCCACCTGTTCAAAACGCTTGTCCACTTGCTCGAAGCGTTTATCCACCTGCTCAAAACGTCTGTCCACCTGTTCGAAACGCCTGTCCACCTGCTCAAAACGTCTGTCCATATCTTCACGCAATACCCTTAGCCCAAATTGAAAATCCGTGCGCTGAGCCTGCATTTCTTCGCGAAACTCAATATCCAGATGGTGAAAGTGATTGGCCTGGGCTTTTAATATCAAAGCGATTTTATCTTCAGCAGTGATCGTCTCATTGGAAATAATTTTATTCTGGATAATGACGGCCTGCTCATCCAGCCATTTCTCAAAAAAATCTTCTCTAAACAGTTCCATACAGTACCTTATATAAAATGGGTTATGGCGGGATAAGTCAAATTACCCCGCCATGGCTGTCAGCGTATCAGTCTTTTCCGTCCCTGATGTGTGCCTGTGCGGCGGCCAGCCGGGCTACCGGAACCCGGTGCGGCGAGCAGGACACATAATCCAGCCCTATGCTGTGACAGAACCGGATGGAAGCCGGATGCCCGCCCTGTTCACCGCAAATGCCAATCTTGAGCGAGGGATTAAATGCGCGGCCCGATTGCACCGTCATTTGCATGAGTTGACCCACGCCTTGAGTATCCAGCACTTCAAAGGGGTTGTCTTTGAGTATTCCGCTGTCGGTGTAATGAGGCAGAAATTTGTTTTCCGCATCTTCACGCGAGAACGAGAACGTCGCCTGGGTGAGGTCGTTGGTTCCAAACGAGAAAAATTCAGCTTGCGTGGCCAATTCACCCGCTCTAAGACAGGCGCGTACCGTTTCCACCATACTGCCAAACCGGAATGACAGGCTGATTCCGTCACGGGCTTCGATCTCACTGCGAAGTGCCTCGACTCGCACCTTAACCCGCTCCAGTTCACTGACATTAATCACTTGCGGAACCATGATTTCAGGCTGGATTGGAATTCCCGCCTTGAGGCAAGCCGCCGTCGCTTCCAGGATGGCCCTGATCTGCATTTCGTAGATTTCCGGGTAGGTAAGCCCCAGGCGCACGCCCCGATTACCCAACATAGGGTTGATTTCATGCAGCTCTCTGACCTTGGTCAGCATCTGTTCCTTTTTGAGGATGATGCCGGTGACCTGATCTTCAGTCAGGTCTTCACTGAAGGGTGGAATACCCAGGGCACTGCGGGCCGCCTGTCGGCCTTTCACTACAGTCAGATAATCCTTGAGGCTGGCCAGTTCGTCGATTAACTGGTTTTCAGCCGGTAAAAATTCG
>JBPCSC010000443.1:0-3216 GCA_051007495.1 Methylococcaceae bacterium
CGCTTCACCACCAGTTGGCTCATATCCGGTCACGTCAGGAGAAACTAAGGATGCCGCATCGTGTTGACCGGCTGCGCGTGGCGTGACAGTACCCGCTTGATTTTGAATGGACGGCGAGGTACTTTTTTCTCTCAGATATTTATTGATGAGAGAAATGGACTCTTCAAGTTGTTTGAAATGGTCTAAATCCTTGACTCGAGTTTCATACAACTTGACCGACGTTTCTTCGATTTGCTGTTTCAGCGTATCAATTGTCTTATCTTCAGATGCCGAAGTAATTGCTGTATCCGAATTAACTTGTCCCATCTGCGATTCAAGTGTACTCGGACTATCGGCTACGGCAGATTTTTGATTTTTATCTTCAGCAAGGGTATTGAGTGATACCAAGGTAAGCAGGGTGAAGAAAATCATCGATATCATCAACCCCGGTACGATACCTTTTAGAGGTGAATCTTGAATATGCAGCATGGTGTGATTTCTCAGTGTGTACTAGCGGATTTTCTTTGGGTCTGACGCCAGCAGAAAGAGAAGACCTATGAGAGGGGTGAACAATATTGATGCCCATAAATAACCCCAGTATCCCCATTTACGATTGCGACCGATGAGGGCAAGCAGGATAGATACGCCAATGTAGACGGCAATGATTACATATTCATTCATGGCTATGACTCAAAAAGTTGGTTGTAAAAATTACAGGATTGAACGGAACGGATGGATACACATTTAAGAGTGTATGGGTATTCGCGTACTGACTAGTGGTGACAATGGAAAAACCACGAGGATTAGCGAACTATTTTTTTAACACGGTTGAGGGAGGCGTTAAAACCGGTGCTTCAACTGTCGGTTCTATGAGGAAATCCGGACTTAATTGAACCAAGGGAGTAGACTTCAACAAATTAAATTGATCAAGTTTCTGAAAATTAACATTAAGAACCGGAAGATTTTCTATCTTGCCCGAAAAATCGTGCACATGCTGATTGCTCAATATAGGCCCAAAGAGATTGATGAATGATTCGGTGTGAGTATTGTACATATTGCCGAATTTTCCGATATCCATAGTAGCCAGTTCCCCCATTTCCGTGTCCCCGGTGATTGAAACCAAAGGTATATGGTACTCATTCAATGGAGCTTGTATCCTTGCAAGCATATTGTGATCAGGATTTTTGATTCCTGTGATGTTAAGCATATCAGATTTGACCGAAAGCGCACCCAAACATCTGATCAACTGTTTTTCCAGATCCTCTGGGGTAACGCCCACCTGACTGATCCCGCATGTTTCAAGCTTGAAGTTTGACTTCATTGCGAAATTCTACATTCTGCTCAACCTGGAGATTTTTTTCGGATCGCCGTCTTCTGCGTAAATCATCCCAAAACGCTTAAAATTGAAGATTTCCTTGAGAAAAGACATTTGCAGTATGCGTAAATCGTCTTCATTTGTGGTGTACACAAAAGCCCGTAGGAAACCATTCCTCGGGGCCGTAATACTGCCTCCATTGGTAGAGGCGGTTAACCGGTCAAATTGCCATAATATATAAGGGAAGTGAACGGCAGGAAGCCAGTTCCATTGATTATTCTTCAGAACCTGGAAAAAGTATTTTTTTCCAACCACATCCCCTCGAGTGTTAAAAGAATGAACCCCGGTGATACCCGACCAGTAGGGCATGTGATGCAAGGATGAGGCTATGCTTTTCGGGTGGG
This sequence comes from Methylococcaceae bacterium, assembly GCA_051007495.1. GTDB lineage: Bacteria > Pseudomonadota > Gammaproteobacteria > Methylococcales > Methylococcaceae > CAIVXW01. Next base: position 1,699 of record JBPCSC010000443.1, read on the forward strand.
TAGACTTACCCTTTTCTATAGCGTAAGCCAGAAGATTGAGGGAATCAAACCCCTGAGCGGCATTCTGATCAGGTGCTTTTTGGTATGCCGTCTTGTATGCATCAATAAATTTGCTGTGCTGAATATTATCAGAACGCGGACGGTAAATTGCCGGGACTATGGTGCCGTCGCCATCAGCACCTGTGAGTTCCTTCAACGGACCTAGATTCAGGGAGTTGCCTCCCATAATCGGGGCTTCTATACCCATCTCACGGAGTTGCTTGATCATGCGTGCCCCGGATTTGGTATCGGAAGAGATAAACACCATATCTACGGGGTCTTTATTAAACTGGGCGATCAAGTCGCGATAATCCATTTGCTCGGCACTAAAGGATCGACGCGCCACGAAGTGCATATTCAATTCCACAGCGGCATCTTCAAACAGGAATGCCAATTCCCTGCGGCTATACCCAAACGAGTATAACAAGGCAATTTTCTTGTACCCCAGCAATTTGGCTACGCTAGCCAACTGGCGAGCCATGACACCATTGTGTGGAATCATGCGGAATACATAATTGAAATTATGCGTTGTAGTATCTTTACCCGTAGTCAGCGGCGGCATGAATACGACCTGACTTGCCTCATACACAACGGAAGCCGGTATGGCATCTTCGGTTCTGTGGTGTCCTAATACCGCAGATACCTCGGGATCCGCTGCTATCCTCATGACGGTCGAACGATCCTTTTCATAATTCTCGTGGGATTCTTCTAAGCGTAATCTGAGCGTACGTCCCAGTAGTTTTCCTTCTCGCTCATTGATTTGCCTGACTGCCAGTTGAATCCCTTTGATGTAACTGTCAGCCCAAGACTCCTTAATGGCCACCACCACGACATCGCCCTGATTTTTGTTGGCGTATTCTTCGCGGGCATGGACGATATCCTCATAATTGGTTCCGTATCCCGTGAGTATCAGACTTGACGGTATTGCTGCCAGCAGCAAACCTCTTACCAGTATAGAAATGAACGTCATAATTTATGCCTGTTCACTCTGTGTTTAAAATCAAGGGCAGGCCGCCTTTACCTGAGCCTATTACTATTACCTTGGAATTTGGTGATTTGGCCAGTTCCTTGGTGGCCTGTATGCCTGAATAACTCAGGTTTTCCTTGCTCAGGTTTTTGTTGATAAGACTGTTGTAAGAGTCAATACCCTGCGCCTCTATTCCCAGTCTTTCCGCTTCCTTTTTGGCGACCAGCAACCGGTAATTGTACGACTTGGCCAGTTCCTCCTGACTCAGTTTTTCTTCAATTGCGGTTTTGATCTTGTCCGGCATGGTGATGCTGCGGATGATGATATCTTCAACCTTGACGTAGTTTCTGCCTACTTCGTCAAGTGCCAGGAGTATCGCGTTGGTCAGCAGACCCTCCTTGTTTGTATATATGTCTTCAGCGTCGTAGTTACCCAACTGCTTACGCATGACGGATTCTATCTGGGGAACAATAACCCTGTTCAGGTAATCAGGCCCTACTTTTTGATGGAGC
>JBPCSC010000444.1:0-3969 GCA_051007495.1 Methylococcaceae bacterium
ACCCACTTTACGGCCTGTTTATTTTTTCTGACCTTGAATTGCCATTCGATACGTGAGGAAGATATACCGAATACCGCGCAAAAATCCCGCATGAAATTCTGGTAATGCTGTTTTTCCGAGGTGATGTCTGCATACTGGTTCGCGAGTTCTGCCGCCCGCTTGCGCAAGGCGTTGATATTCAGATGGACTGCCATGGTTTTGGTTTTTTTTTTTTTTGTTTTTTGAGTTGTGAAAGGGTTTTAAATTGATGGCGTAACGCCTTGCCACTCTGCCAGCGGGTCGCGTTGACGCAGGAGCGTGGAATGAGAAACACCCAGTTTATTTACCCACTACGCACAAACAGGCCACTCCGGGCAAGATGCCCGGGATACTTATTCCGCCTAAAGGCTGGACCACGAACCCGCAGGCTTACCCTCTATGGCATTGGGTTACGCCATTCCCTTCAAGCCGCCGGATTTGATTTAGCCCAATCACTTAAGACTTGGTTCATGCGCGTTTGCCAGCCTTTGCCGGTGGCTTTGAAGGCCTCAACCACAGTCTTGTCCAGACGAATGCCGATGAATACCTTGGGGGTTTCCGAGCGGGGGCGGCCACCTTTGGGCTTGAGCATTTCGGCGGCCATTTCTGTGCCCAGGATTTCTGGCAGCATTTCGCTGGCGGGGCGCATACGCTTGAAGTCGGCTTCGGTGAGTTCCGGTGAATCATCGTCTGGTCTGTCTGCCAGGGGGTTGGAATCAACATATTCCCAATCAATTTTTACTGTTGGCTGCATGGCATTTTACCTCGCGAGGGTTGGCCTTACGGAAACTAATGACCCGAACTCCACCATGGATTGGCTTAAATATCAGCACCATCAAACGGCCTTGAAGATAGCCCGTTGCCCGATAACGTATTTCGCCGTAGTCCTTTCTGTCGTCTTGTTCGATTTGAGCCGAGCACCAATCAAAATCAGCGACAAAACCAAAATCCAGGCCGCGTTCAGCAATATTTTTGGCGTTCTTGGCGGGATCGAAGTCAATGATCATGGATGTTATTGTATAAACAACCGGCAAACGGGGTAAACCAAGAATGATTCGCCCATGAATTCAAATCAATTCAAAAAATGGCTGGAGCAACAAGGCGCAACCTTTTGTCTTCAATCAGACGGGCCTACTCTTCAGTAAATCCAACCGTTTTCAGGCGTTTCACGAAGGCATGAGTATCAAAGGTAATGGAGGTAATAAGCGTGCATTGGTGATTCGGTGAGGGCGGTATGCGCCCGAGGTCAGGGCGGTATTAAATGGCTTGCCTTATGTATCCGAATGAATACAATAACCCCATGAACTACCAAATCCAACAAACCGAATCGTTTGCTAAATGGCTGGTCAATTTGCGCGACCAACGCGCCAAAACCGCTATTTACCGGCGCATCGACCGCGCCGAAGCAGGCAACCTGGGCGACATTAAGCCTGTTGGCGACGGCGTGTCGGAAATGCGGCTGGATGTCGGTGCTGGCTATCGCGTTTACTTTACTGTCCGTGGTGGTCTGATAGTTATCCTTTTGGCGGGCGGCGATAAATCGACGCAACAAGCCGACATTCAACGCGCAATCAAACTGGCTAAGGAGGTTTGAATCATGACTGAAAAACTGCTCCCTTTCGATATGGTGTCGCTGCTTGATAGCGACGAAGCCATCAACGAATACTTGTCCCAAGTGCTGGAAGATGGCGACAATGATGAGCTGATCCGCGCCTTGGGCTACATCGCCAAGGCCAAGGGCATGACGCTCATTGCAGAGCGTTCCGGCTTGAGCCGCGAAAGCTTGTACAAAGCACTGAAGCCGGGCGCAAAGCCGCGCTTTGACACCGTGTTGAAGGTGATTAAAGCATTGGGCATCAAGCTGCATGTCGAAGCAGCTTAGAGCATCCGGCGGCATAATTTTGTTGGCTCTATACAAGTCAAAATAGCCAAGATTGTCGAAACCTTGGGTTGCAAGCTGGTGGCATCTTAGAAAAACGGCAAGCAGTCAATCCTACCGATGCACAACACCGACTTGAAAACAGGCACGGTGGAAGGCATCAAAAAACAGTTCGGACTGAAAGGAAAATAACCATGTTAGCTTATCCCGTTATGCTTGAAGCGCAGACTGAAGGCGGTTTTGTTGTCACGTTTCCAGATATTCCCGAGGCTATCACCCAGGGCGATGATGAGGAAGTCGCTTTGTTCCATGCGGTAGATGCGCTGGAAACCGCCTTGTCGTTTTACGTGGACGACCGTAAACCCTTGCCTGTACCGTCGGTTCGTGATGATTTGCCTACCGTGCGCCCGTCCGCTTTGGAGGGCATTAAGCTGGCTATCTATCAAGAAATGCTGGCGCAAGGCGTGCGCAAAGCCGAGCTGGCCCGGCGTATGGGCTGTAAAGCACCGCAAGTGGACAGGCTGTTTGATCTCGGTCACGCTTCGCGGCTGGATCAATTAGAATCGGCAGCTAAGGCGTTGGGTCGGCATATTGACTTCAATTTGGCGTAGTTATCCAGTATGCGCATAGCCCGGCACATCGCCGAAAGGAACTGACGATGGCGATTGCGTTCATGATGAACCTTTTCCAAAATGGAAACGGTTCGCGCTGTTCTTTGGTGGCGTGGGCCAACAGACTACAGCAGCTTGACCAGCATAGCGACAACACCAATCGAAAACGCTATCAATGCCCCCAGCTTGATGACTATGCGGTATTCCAGTTCTTTCATGTCGCGCCGCAGGTTCAACTCCAGCTCAATTAGATCGTTTTTTGTTGCCAGCTTGTCTTCAATCAGACGGGCCTGTTCTTCGGCAAATACTTCAGCCTGCTCTTCAGTAAATCCAACCGTTTTCAGGCGTTTCACGAAGGCATGAGTATCAAAGGTAATGGAGGTCATAAGCGTGCATTGGTGATACGGTGAGGGCAGTTTGCGCCCGAGGTTAGGGTGGCGTTAAATGGCTTGATATTTTGTAGCCCACAAGCCACAATGAACTCATGACTTACGAAATTCAAACCACCGTTATTTTTGAAACCTGGGTTAAAAACCTGAAAGACAGGCAAGCGGTTATGGCCATTTCCAGTCGGCTTGATCGGGTTTGCAAAGGCAATCTGGGCGATGTCAAAAGCCTGGGCGATGGTGTCAGCGAAATGCGGATTTTCGTCGGTCAAGGTTACCGGCTGTATTTCACGCTGCGCGGTGGCGAGTTGATCATTCTGCTGTGTGGTGGCGATAAATCGAGCCAGCCGTGCGACATTCAAAAAGCCAAGGAGTTGGCTAAAAACCTGTGAGACTACCCAATGAAAACCGAAACCAAACCCTATAACCCACTGAATTTTTTTCAAAGCAATGAAGAAATCGGCGAGTACCTGACGCAAGCCTTTTTGGATGAAGACCCTGATATGTTCATTATTGCGCTGGGCCATCTCGCCAAACATAAAGGCATTGCCCAGTTGGCAAAGGACACCGGCTTGAACCGGGAGAGCCTCTACAAAGCCTTGTCCGGCAAAACTCAGCCCAAGTGGGACACGGTTCAGCGGATTATCAAGGCACTGCATATCAATATCCGCGTGGCGGCTTAATGTTTTGGAGCGGATTGGGCAGACACCTTCGTTTGCCATAGCGCGGAAGAATTGCACGCAGAATCCACGCGGCGCAAACGCGGCAAAGGCAAACGCCCCACCAAGGAACAAGTGGCGATTTAGTACAGCCCTGAAGTGCTGGCAAAAGTAAAAGACACCCAGTGCGCCAGGATAAGCTGATCCGGAAAGGCGTAGCGAGCCACCGGAACCCCGAGTCATGGGTTGGACTGTCCATAAACGCGAGTCCTGAGACGGTTCCCCGGAGTCGAAGACCGGAAGCATGTGTGGATGTCTCTTGCGCGGAACCTGGGAGGCCTCGGCCATGAATCACGCCGATAGGGGTGTGGAGACTGACAGGTGGAAGGTGAAAAGCCGAAACACCGGTGAGAGAA
>JBPCSC010000445.1:0-4698 GCA_051007495.1 Methylococcaceae bacterium
CTGCAATACTCGCCCTTTTCCCGGTTGATGGTCAAACGACCCAGGCTGTGCCAGGGCCAGGCGGTGGAATCCTGTGGAACCCGGTCATCTTTACCGATGATGCCCGGCAGCGACCTAAGCCTGTCGGGGTCGGCCCATCCTGTACTGGCATAAAACAGGGCGGACAGGATCAGCCCAGCCAGACGGTTCATGGTGGTTTGGGGGCATCCACTACACCTGGCAGAAATACCCCGAATGCCCGACTGCCATTGCCGGTGGACAGGGTGTCTTCCGTACGCAAGGTTTCGGCATCAAGCACCGTTACGGAATTGCTGAACCAGTTGGCCACATACACCCGCCTACCGTCAGGATGCACGGCTATGCCTTCGGGGTATTGCCCTACGGGCAGAGTCGCCGTCACGGCCTGGGTGGCGGTGTCGATCACCGAAACGGTGTTGTCGTACTGGTTGGTCACCCAGACCTGGCGTCCTTGTTGGGCGAGTGCCGTGGCATAAGGCCGCTCACCCACACTCAGGGTTTTGATCACCCGAAAATCATGGGTGTCGATGATTGAGATGTCGTTGCTTTCTACGTTGGCCACGTACAAACGCTGGGCACAGGCATCCAGCGTCAAACCAAACGGATGCCGCCCCACCGGGATAGTGTTTTTCACACGACGTGTCGTGAGGTCTATCAGTGAAACCGTGTCGTCATCCCGGTTGGCAACATAAACGACCTGCCCATCAGGATGAACCGCCAGGCCCGCAGGACTTTTCCCCACGGCAATCCAGCCCGCAATAGTGCGCTGATCCAGATCCACCACCGCTACCCGTTGGTCATACCAGTCGGCCACATAAGCCGTATGGCCCTGACGATCCACTGCAATGCCTAAGGGACTTTCACCCACAGGAAATGTAGCGATCACCCGATCTTCGCGTCCGTCGATGAGGGTGATATCGCGGCTGCCGGGATTGGATACCACGATGCGGGAACCATCAGCACTGACGGCCACACCTGCCGGTTGTGAACCCACTTTAAGGGTTTGAATCACTGTTCCGCTCGCGGTATCAATCACCGAAACCGTGTCGTCCTTTTGGTTGGTGATGTAGGCTTTGGGGCTGGCCATAACCGGAAGCACACAAAAAACAAGCAGGACGGCGGCTGACCACAGCCCTGTCCTGACCTTGGTGTTCCGAGGCCATCCGTTCATCACTGGCCTTGTTCCACAACCGCTTTAAGCTGGCTCAAGCTGGTTTTGTATACATCAGTGACCGCTTTGAACGCGGCTTCATCGCTTTCTTCCGGGGGCGGATTGTTGTTCATGAAGCTGCGATAAAAGGCCCCGTTCCATTCCACTTTCGTTCCGCCGGAGGGGTTGGACTCCACCGCCAAAGTAGACGAATAGGTGTTCACCGGCAGATCCTTGGGATCCACTTCGGTAATTTTGTACTGAAAACTCATCTTGCCGGCATCGTAGGTTTTGAGTTCTTCCTTGATGACTCCCCCACTCTTGAGCTTGAGTTCGCGGGTCGCACCTTTCTCATTCCCCCCTTGTGCCGTAGTGGAGGTGACGGCAGGCATCCACTTTTCAGGTGCTGCAAAATTGCCGACTACCGCCCAGACCGCTTCGGGTGTCGCGCTGATTTCAACCGACTCGGTCACTTTTTGTCGGCTAGGGCCGTGGGCCAATGCCCAACCGGAAAACAGCAGGGTAGCGGTTGCCAATATAGCCAAGGATTTTTTCATCGAATTCTCCAAAAATAAACACAATATGAAACAGTGAACGCTACGCGTACTGACAACCCGGAAACGGGTTGGTACGCGGCCACCCACGCCCGACAAAGGGCTTTAATAAAGGGAGCGGAAGTATAAAGCCAAATGCGTACGGGATTGAACCACTCCCCCAAAATTGGATTCGTGCCCGCACGCTACGCCTCATTTGCCGAGGAAACCTGCTTCTTCAGAGCGGGGAAAATCAACCCCCAAACTGATGATAAAACTCGATACTTCTTCAATGGTCATCTGCGAGGGTCTCGTCATGGATTCGGGCACAATGAGCGTGAATCCTGAAGTGGGATTGGGTGATGTGGGTATGAATATCACCAGGTGGTCTTCTACCCGATTGGTGACATAGGCAGGCACCCATAAACCCTCTTTCGGGTATTCCACAAATACGACATCCCGCAAACGTTGATCGTCGTCACCTTTGAACAGGCTCAGAATCTTCTTGGTGATCCGGTACACACTGCCCAATAATGGTATGCGGTCTATCAGTTTCTCAAAAAAATAAAGAAGATGGGCTTTTTCCTGTTTGAGCAGAAACCCGAAATACATAAGTACGAACGTGGCCACGATAAAGGCCAAAACCGGAATAAGAGCCGTTTCATAACGCCCCCATAAACTCATTACAAATCCCAGCAGCAGTCTGCTCAGATAAATGACGATCTGAATAATGATGTATAGGGGTAAAGCCCCCAATACACCGATCAGAAAATAATCAAAAAACCTCTCCAGTGACTTTCTCATTTGAATGACCTCTCTTTGTTATTGTAGTAGTAGGGGGAGTTCGGAAGGTGAACGTCATGTAAGCGTTCAGGCCCGGTTTATTAGCCTGGGGGAAACGCCTGCACTGCCATCAAATAATATACGCGCCATCAGCCATTCATTGGTGTAGTGCGATCCACAGACATAATGGGCCTTGAGTAAAGCCTGTTTCCTGGCCCATATCTTCAGTTATACTCAAAATCACCTCAAAAAAACTTTTCATTTTTGAGTATATACAACCGCCCATCTCATCTGCACTCAAAACATCTCCACATCGCCGGTATCCAGACTCTGTTGCTGTATCTGTTTTCGGTCTATCTCTTCAAATCGACTCTGGCTGGCACGTATGGCTGCATCCATCGCCTGAATCCTGTCACGCAAGCGGTTTTCGGCTTCCAATACTTGATGATCTGCGCTGAGTTCGTACAGTTTGCGCATCAGATTTTCCAATAAGCGGGCACGCTCCTGGGTTTGATCCAGTAATTGATGCACGATGTCATCAAACTGGAGAGAAATCAGACCATCCATCACCAAGGCATGAATCTGCAAGGCAATATCGTTGATCTGCAGGGATTGAACCGTAGCGGCTTCATTAAGGGTTTCCATTTCACGCCACATGGAGGATAAAGTATCCCGGGATGCAGACACTACGGTCAAATCAAGATTGGCTACTTCATGAATGCACGTCCCTACCCGCCCCATCAAGCTCTCCATGTTGAGCAACAAACCTCTAATCTCTTCACTGAATTCATTGGATTTCTTGGCCAGTTTACGCACTTCATCGGCCACCACAGCAAATCCCCGGCCCGATTCGCCGGCGCGGGCGGCTTCAATGGCGGCATTCAAGGCCAGTAAGTCGGTTTGTTTGCCTATGTCCGTCACCCCGTTCAGGCATGACACCACCGAGACCATCAGGTGTTCCATTTCATAAAAACTGTCAGCGGTTTGTTGGCCGGCCAGATTAACGTTATCCATAAACGCCACTAATCGATCCACCACCTGCTCGGTATCGCGGGTATAACGCTGTATACCTGAACGCTGTTCCTCTTGTTGTTTACCGTTGGCAGCAGATAATAAACGGGCGACCAAACTTTTGAGTATGTCGAGTTGATTGTTGGAATAGCCTTTGAGGTCGGTCAGATTACCTGTGAGCCTGCATGTCGCCGAGCTGATGAGGTTACTGGCTTGCTCTATATTGTTTCTGATGGTTCCGAATTGCTCATGAGCCAAATCCACAGCGTGTATCAGTTCCTGTTCATACTGTTCGGTTTGTTCCAGTAGCGTTTGATTCGACTGGGGGGAATCTCGCCCTTCTGCAGAAGAAGAACGGCGGAAGGATGTCCGTTCGAGTATGAGGTAAACCACTGCAACGATGGCGGCACATTGCAGGCTCAATATCCATAAGGAATCTACCCGATCCAGCACAATCAGCACGGCAGCCAACACTTGTAAAACCAGAACACCTAACACGAATTAAACCTCTGTTACCCGATCGTCGCTGGCGTGGCCATGCTCTTGCCGTCAATGTGTGTTTTGAGCGGGAAGTGCTGGGCACTGCGACGAATACTCGAAAAAAAACTGTAGCGGCTTCAATCCGCACTGCCGATCCAGCGGATGCGCCCGGCGGTGGCCTCGCCCAGGTTGTACTTCAGTGCCTGCGTTTTGTCTTGCGGCACACAAAAAGCGAACTCGACTTCGTTGCCATGCGACACCTGCTGCACCCGCGCCCCGGTGTGTTCCAGTTCCCGCCTGAGTAAACCTTCCAAAGCGTAGGGTACGGCGCAGTTCAGGGCCATCCAGCGGACGATCTCTATTTTTTCTGCATCAACCAGGGCCTGAGCCACCGAGCCTGAGTAGGCTCGAACCAATCCACCCGCACCCAGGTTAATACCACCGTAGTAACGCACCACCGTAGCCAGCACCCCATCAAGATTTTGGTGGCGCAATACATCCAGCATGGGCCGGCCTGCCGTTCCGCCGGGTTCACCGTCATCAACAGCGGCCGAGTGGCCACCCGCCAGCAAAGCCCATCAAACATGAGTGGCCAGAGGATGCTCCGACCACAAGCGTGCCACAATGCGTTGGGCATCGGTTCGGTTTTCTACCGGTTGGACACAGCCTATGAAGCGGCTTTTTTTGATCAGCAGTTCGCTGTGCACGGGGGCGGCCAGGGTT
>JBPCSC010000446.1:0-1619 GCA_051007495.1 Methylococcaceae bacterium
GCCCAGGTGCGGGCCGGGCGGCAATTATTTGCTCAGCATCGAATGCCCACCTTCATCAACCCGGAAAGTGCGGTAGCCGCATTAGGATTTCTAAACGAATACCACCGCAACCAACAGATGTTGCTTCAGGTTCCGGCCCCGCTGACTTTAGAAACCCCGCCCGACATTAAAGGTGCCCGGCTCATCATCGAAGGCGCACTCTCCGAGCATCGCGCCTGGCTGTCTGCTCTGGAAGCCCGTGCCTTGCTGCATGCGTTTCGTATTCCCGTCATACCGGCCCTGCCCGCCCGCTCCGCCAATGAAGCCCTGTCGGCGGCTGAATGTTTGGGCTTTCCTGTCGCACTGAAAATTTCCTCACCTGACATCACTCACAAATCCGAAGTAGACGGCGTATGGCTACATATTGACCAAGCCGAACATGTGCGCCACGCCTACACCGAGCTGCTCAACCGCGTCAAAACCCTAAACCCTACGGCCCGACTGGACGGCGTAACGGTTGAAAAAATGTATGAAGGCCGATACGGACGCGAACTGATGCTGGGTATTCTGCAAGACTTCACCTTCGGCCCGGTCATCAGCTTTGGTGCCGGGGGAACCGCCGTAGAAATATTCAACGACCGGGCCGTAGCTCTTCCGCCGCTGAACGAACACATCGCCACCACACTGATTCGTCAAACCCGCGCTGCCCGTTGGCTGGAGGCCTGGCGACATGTTCCGCCCATCAACCAGGCCGCCTTGATTCAAACCCTGTTGCGCCTGTCCACTTTGGCCTGCGAGTTGCCGGAAATCACCGAACTCGACATCAACCCACTCATGGCGGATGAAACCGGCGTCATCGCACTGGATGTCCGCATTGCCGTCCGTCAAACCCCTCTTTCCCGCCTCCGCTACGGCCACATGGCCATACACCCCTATCCAGGCCATTTAATCAGCACATTTGAAACCCCCGAAGGATTAAAAATCACCATACGCCCCATCCGGCCTGAAGATGCCGACCGCGAACAAACCTTTGTACGTGGATTATCCGGTGAAGCCCGTTTTTTCCGCTTCATGGACACGCTACAAGAACTCAGCCATGACATGCTGATACGACTCACACAACCCGACTACAACCGGGAACTGGCCCTGATCGCCACCGTGATGACCGATGATGAAGAACAGCAAATCGGAGTCGCCCGTTACTTCACCAACCCAGACGGACACAGTGCCGAGTTTGCTCTGGTCATCGCCGATGCCTGGCAAGGCAAAGGACTCGGCTCCCGACTGATGACCAGCCTGATAGAAGCGGCCCGAGAAAAGGGATTTCGATATCTGGAAGGAGAAGTACTCACCCGCAACACCCGTATGCTGAAACTCATGCACAGGCTAGGATTCAACACCCAAATTCACAGCGACGATCCCAGCCTGTATCGAGTCATGAGGGAGTTGTAGCCGGGATTTAAGAACCTGTAGGTGCGAATGAATTCGCCCCTACAGGCCTGGACTGCCTGAAGACGGGACTACAAGCAAAAAACCGCCATCCGTGGCGGCGTTACCCGTTAATGCCGTGTTGTGCTGAACACGGCTTGCAGTGTGGACGCCGTTAATACGGCTTCACCCCAAAGTTCAAGGTCTTGCTC
>JBPCSC010000447.1:0-3682 GCA_051007495.1 Methylococcaceae bacterium
GTGTGATTCCATCTGGATCATAAACCCCAAATATAATGGCGTTATTGGTTTGTATATCTTGTTGCATGGTAAATTACCTTTTTTCAGTTATTAAGTGGTTATTTGTGGATGAGCATATCTCCATTGCACCATCCCGCTACTGAAGTAGTTTTCGTAATCGTTCGTAGTCCTGGATGGCTGCGCCTCCAATAATCTACCCTGATTTGACATTACCTGAGGATGTGGTGATCTTCAATTTCGATGGCCCACCTCCACAGGAACTCTTTACCGTATCAGCGGATGTCAGTATGGTTTTTCCATTGATACGGATTTTTCTTTTTCCGGGTTTAATGGTTGCCATCGGTCTTGGTGATCCGCCTGTTATGGTGAAAGCACTCAGAGCAGGAATCAGTGTAATCGGGCCTAAATGAGATATTTTAGATTCGCAGACGGTTTGTCCAGCAATGGCAATCCGTTTACCATTGGCCAAAACGGGTTTCTTTCCGGGTATTTTGCGTACTTTTAGCTGACCAAAAAATGGGACAGGAAACAGACCCAGAGGAATGGGGGGTGCTGTTACATTGATAGGGTGTGAATCTGAACCGATAATCCAGTCGCTCTCTCTTAGTACTCCCCTGGTGAATGCTATATCAGGGAGTTTATGAGGTAAAGATGGCACTGTCATATCGGCTTGATCAGCCTGTTTTAAGTTATTTGATTTTTGCTTGACAGCATCGGTCCATTGCAGCAGTAAGTCATTGATAAATGATGGCGGTTGGGTTGATTTATCAGAGTTTGACATGGTTTTAAGTTCTTTTCATGAGAGTACTCGGGTGTACCTTTACCCGCCCAAAACAGGTCTTTGAACCGGTTTGCTGGGCGTTAATTCCGGCGTTTCGGCATTGTATGGTGTTTTGTCTTGTCGGCTTTCGTTGATGAACTGCCGTAATTTCGGGATAGCGTCAGACAAGTTGTTGGTTTGGGTGAAATCACAGATGATGAATGTGCCTTGTAGCAGATCGGGCACCATGAAATAGAGCGTATAAAGCCTCAAATCCATAATCCATTGACCTATGGCACGCTGATAGTGGGGTATCAGAGTCGGGTATTGGCCCAGGGTGGCATAGGGCACTCCACGTAAATCAATGACACCTGCCGGTGTTGCCGACATATTCAGCCATGGAATTTCACTGTGATTGGAATGATCCAGCGTAATATCGTGGTTTTTAGAGCGGATGCCCTGAGTATATGTCATACGCATCAGTTCCATTGCATCTGAGCGGGGTTCTTTGTGCCATTCCAGTCGATAATGGCGGTGGGTTCCCGTTGTGATATACGGATGATCCAGGTCACCGTAATTGGCTTCTGTAATGGCAGTGCTGTTGGTGGGTATCAGATACAGTATCTGGGGCCTGGAATCATAAGTAGGCGGATTTTCAATGGGCAAGGGGCTTTCAAGCCAGGCAGTGTGGCCTTGCCATTTGAACGCGCCGGGATGCAAAACCAGATGGATATTATCTGTACCCTCGACGGTTGCTGTCGTCACGCCCAACCCCTGAATGATGCCATCACTCATTCTGGCCGACAGGAAATAACCCCGTTGTTCGTGGTAATGATGCAGGTGGTTCAATGCGTCCGCCGTCAGACGTTGACCAGGGGCAAATCCGGGGATTATCAGTTCGACCGCATTCATACTGAAGTGTGATTCGATTGGGTTCTGTAGAGTGGTATTCAGCACACGATCGAGAGGGAGGGTGTGCTGAAAAAAAGGGGGTTATTTATTAAACACCATTGATGACATAATCATTGACGGCATTCAGAGAAATATGGTCGGATTGAAAATTGATTTCTACCGGTTCATGAGTGGTTTTATAAACACCATTCCTGATGATATAAGGAGTGAAAATGAGTTTCTGGGCATAGTCAACCTGCTTGATTGAGAGATGAATCAGCATATTGCGATTATCTACCAACCTGGTCGACATCTCGTTGGAGTGGGTATGTAAATTGGCGGCTTCTGTCTCGTCCAGGTTGCGAGTGATATTGTCCTGATCAAATTCTACCGTACCCAGTGGCATCTTGTGTTCTTCATACTTATATCCTATGAAATCCTCGCTTGAACTGGCTTGCGTGCGAATATACCACGCTTGGGCATGGTTCACATGATTGTCCCGTTTGATCAACTCCTTTTTGATGACATATTCACCGTATTCATTCTTTTCATTCTGATCGAATAGACAAATATCGAACAGGAGTATCTCGTTCTGCGAGAAATTATCTTCGACCACAGTCCCCGTGCGCACATCCTGCAAGTATTGTGCGACACCGGACACCGTACAGAGTTTTTTGGTTTCAGCACTGAGGTCCCTGAAGCGTTGATCGGTTTCATCCTTTTTGGATTTTTCAATGACTTTGCGAGGAATATGATAACCCAGTGCTTCGTCAAACAACGGTATCCGGGTCGTTTGGCCTACAAACCGCGAATAGGGGCGTTTGTTTTTTATATCAGATACGAAGGTCTCTGAGGTCAGGTTAAGATTTCTAAACAGCCTGGATATTTCAATAAAAATGACAGGGCGATACAGTTTATCCACTTCATATCGGCTAATACTTATACCCGATAGAGTCGCTTCTTTTATCAATTTGCCTCCTATCCAGAAACCCTTGTTATCATTCCATTCGGGCAGGTCGCTTAACTGGAATGTACGCGGTGCATCATTGGCATAAATACGGGTTTTCAACTGCTCGGCCAGCAACCAGAGCAAATTATAATTATATTCAACCTGCTTATATTTGTTGATGCTTTCTGACTGATAGTTGCTGAAATGAGTGGGGAGGAGAGTTTCCTGTTCGAGATATGTTGCTTCAAAGTCTTTATACATTTCCATCTGTATTCTGGCTATGTCATCACGTTTATTGGCCAGTTTGATCTGTTCTTCCTTTTCGTTGAGTTGATAAAATACATCGGCTTCCTGGTAGTCGAGTAACTGATCAATCAGATATTTGCCCGGTTCGAGCGACTTATCGTGTGTCAGACAGATAAGCATTTTAAGGTATTTGAACAGGAATAGTGTGAGCCTTTGTCCACCGAAAAACGGATTGCCAACGACTTTGGGTTCTGAGAATTCCAGCTTGACTGCATCTGTACCATCATCGGCATGGGATAAGGTTATCTGCTTGAAGTGCATGGCATCGGTTGATCCCCCGCCACAGTCTACGACAAAATAGCTGATATTCTCAGGTTCAGGACGGTCAATGACACAGCGTTGATAGCCTCGCAAATATTCAGATAGAAAGTGGTAAAGTGGCGATTTGGCTTCATCAAGACTGGCCTGAATCTCTGTGAAACCAATATCATGCAGTATTTGTTCATAAGCATTGCGTTGGCGGTCGGTGTATAGTACCGGAGTGGAAACATGAATCGAACGGAAATCAATGCCAAAAAATTTGCGACTGGTATCGGCCAGATGACGCAGATAAGCGGTAAGTATGTCACGGTAACTTAGCGTTACAGAATTCCCCTCAAGATCACGACAAATTTTGCGGTGTTCGAGATCGCCCAACATGGCTTTGATACCGGTTAGATAACTGGCTTCCCCAGGGTATGCGGCAGCCAGTTTTTCAGCTTCATAACCAAATGCCCAGATGATATCTTGTGTTTGTGGGTCGTATTTTTTCAGGAGTATTTTGGTGGGTTCCAGTT
>JBPCSC010000448.1:0-1456 GCA_051007495.1 Methylococcaceae bacterium
GGGTTCATACGGGCTATCATGCCGAATAATCAAGACGGTTCCACTCGATCGTCCTCACTCAGCACACCCGTTTCTCGGCATTATTCCGGCGCTTGTTCTGTATCCAGGCCGAATCCAGCACAATGCGTCGATCAGACTGATCGACATCTACAAGCCACTCCATATCTTGACATTGCCCCGTCCAAGCTTTGTAAACATCAGTGCAATGCTCCAGTTTCCAATTGATCCCAAGCCGCCAGCACCAGGCCTTGGGTGCGGTATTCGCCCAAGGTTTTCATTTCCTTGTTCTTGAGTACGCGGAAGGTTTCTGAGGGGTAATCTTCGCCCATCACGTCGGCGGGGTCGAGGATGTAGCGCAGTTCGTCGCGGGTGAGTTGATAAAGCCTTGCGTAGTAGGCATCGAGTTCGGCCCGGAGCTGGGCGCGGCGGTCGGGGTTGAAGGCGAAGGGCGGGCCGTCAAAACCTAAATCCTGCGCCCAGGGTTTGAGGTCGTGGGCGGTGTAGGTCAATTCCAATACGCGGGGGACTATGAAATTGAGGTCGATGGAGGTGTAGTGGGTGGGGGGTAAGGTGGGTAATTGTTTGAAATAGCCGTAGGTCATATTTGTGCCCCCTAATTTTTGCCGTACTAAATAATCGAAAACCAAGGCTGCCATATTTGCTAAAAAGGCTGTGACGAGTTTCGGATTAAAATCGGTGAACAAAATTGGCATCGAATGCCCAACTCCGTTACGTGGGATTACTGAGCTAATAAAGCTGCGTTCATCCGTAGCCCGACAAATATTCCGCCACCCCATCAACCACTGGCGATCCCATTTGAACAACACATTGCCATTACGACCGCGTTTGATCAGGCGTTCTTCCACTTCGGCCTGGCTTACCCAATAGCGCGGGGTGACGGTGTAGTGTGGGTCTTTTTTTTCCGTCGCGCTCACATCCCGGCTGCCTTCGCCTTCACTCCCCTCGTAGGACGAAGGCAGATAGGTGGCCCAGCGATGGTCAAACTGGTGAATCATTTTGGCTTCGTACAGCGGCAGCAAACCGTCGCCGGGGCTGTCCTGGAACAGGTGGCTGTCTGCCGACATGTGCAACATCGCCATAAAACTAATCCCCCAAGGATTGCCTTCTCGCTGATCCTCCGCGATCAACACCGGCGCGGCGCGGTAGAGCTTTTTGGTGAGTTCGGCATCGCGCTCACTGCGAAATACCGGGCAGGTCAGCGTGTTGGGGTTGATGAGGCGGAATTCTTCCGGCGTGAGGGTGAAGCGGCGGCGGGCATCGGCCAGTTGACTGACCTGGGTGGCAAAACAGACAAACTCGGCGCGTTCAGCCTGGCCCAGCGTGAGCAGGCAGAACTTATAACTGCGATGCACTGATGGAAACACGGCTTCGCGATTTTCAATATCAAACAGGCTGATAAGCCGCCCGGTTTGGGTGATGTGGCCAAAAAAAGCTT
>JBPCSC010000449.1:0-1503 GCA_051007495.1 Methylococcaceae bacterium
CGTCTCGCCAGCGCCGGTAGTGGTCGCAGGCTTGATCACCGGTATCCCCACCCAGAATTCGGGCAGGGGTATGGGTGAAGCGATGCCAGTTGCTCGGCCCGGCCCCATCGGCCAGCGGTGAGCCTTCAATCTGGTAGGCGGACGTGGCGGCTCCCCAGAGAAAGCCTGGCGGAAACGGAGGGGGTGGTGGTGTCATGTGCATATCCGGTGGTTGTTTGTATTTGTTCGTGCGCTCCGGGTGTCCAGTCCCATTTATTTTTAAAGTCTGGGGGCGATCCCGCCCAAACCCGCTGGGTCATGATCCCGTCTTCAGGCGGAAAAGAAAACCCTGTTGATTACGTTCAGGTTCATATTCTAATTCTAATCCTCTGGCGATTTCAGGCCAGTCCGGTTATAATTGCCTCCTTTCACGATTCACATCGCGGGTCCTTAGCTCAGTTGGTTAGAGCAGGGGACTCATAATCCCTTGGTCCAAGGTTCAAGTCCTTGAGGGCCCACCAAACATTAAAAAAGCTGATCCACGATGATCGGCTTTTTTTTTTGCCTGTCTGTACCTGTTTCTGTCAACTTTCGACTCTTCTCGCACCATGAACATCCGGTTTGCCTGGCTGATCCTTCTATTGTGGTCTGGCTTGGCAGGGGCAGAATCGGCCCCTGCTGAGCACTCTTCTGATTCTTTCGTAACCGCACCCGACTCTCTCCTGCATCGCCTGGAACTGGAACCGGTCAAGCGCACGAGTGTTGCCGAAACCTTGCGTTTGCCAGGACGGGTGGCACTGGATGAACACCGGGTGGCACGCATAGGGCCTGGGGTGAGCGGTCGGGTGACGGACATTCGGGCTTATATCGGGGAGTCGGTACGCAAGGGTGATGTGCTGGCGCAGATCAATAGCACGGAATTGAGCAAGGCTCAGGAGGACTATCTTAAATCCCGCACCCAGGTGAATTTACAGCGGTTAACGGTGCAAAGAGCCAGTCGTCTGCTGGAAGCCGGCATCATCAGCGAGGCTATTTTCAGGGAACGAGAAAGTGCTCTGGAGGAAAGAGAGGTGGAACTCAGGGCCGGGGCCGACCAACTTCGGGTGTTGGGTATGAGCGATCGGGCCTTGGCACGACTGGATGCCGACGGTCAGATTCATTCCGAAGCACCGGTTATTGCCACCGTGACCGGTACGGTGATTGAGCGGCACATCTCTGTAGGTCAAACCACTCAGCCTAGCGATAACCTGTACACGGTGGCGGATCTGTCTCGCGTCTGGGTGGTGGCTGAAGTGCCTGAGCAGCAGGCTCGGCTTGTAGTTCCAGAGGGTTTGGCTGAAGTCAGGATTCCAGCCTTGGGTGATATCCCTATCAGCGGGCGTGTGATTTATGTCGCCGACGTTGTTAATCCGGTAACCCGTACCGTGACCGTGCGTATGGCATTGGAAAATAGCGGTCGTCGCATCAAACCGGAAATGCTGGCCACTATGGTGATTAGCCGACCCAGCGAGCACAGCCTGGTAC
>JBPCSC010000450.1:0-1501 GCA_051007495.1 Methylococcaceae bacterium
GTCAGATGCAACGACCATTTCAAGTTGGCAACGGTTCTAAAAGGTGAAAAGTGGCGCTGAAGTCCCTATAATGGGAAGATTAGGGTGTGAGTTGCCCTCTTGCCTCTGCGGGTTAAGCAGTCGCAGAGAGGGCGGTCTTCTGTGATGGATTCTTAGTTCGAGCGAATGTGGCGAAACTGGTAGACGCGCTGGATTTAGGTTCCAGTGGGGTAACCCTTGAGAGTTCGAGTCTCTCCATTCGCACCAATTCCTAAACCGGTCGGCTAGGCGCGTATTGAGTGCCACGGCCTGCGCATCCATCCCGCCTGCACACGACTTAAATTCCAATGACTGCACACTTGAGCGGTCGCTCCGTATTTGAACCCCACGCTTTGAGGTAAACCCTAATATGCAAGTGTCTGTAGAAACGACATCCGAACTCGGTCGTAAACTGATCGTCGAGATCCCTGAGCAACGGGTTCAGGATCTCGTGGCCCCACGCCTAAACGATATTGCCCGAGATGTCAAAATGGATGGATTCCGGCCAGGAAAGGTACCGATGCATATCGTCAAGCGCCAATTTGGCATAAGGGTTCGTGAGGAAGTAGTTAACGAATTGTTCCAGTCCAGTCTTGATGACGCTCTGAAACAGGTCGGCATGCAGCCTGTAACCCAACTGGAAATACAGTCACATCAGTTCGACGATGGTATGAAATATGAAGCCCATTTCGAAATTCTGCCTGAATTCGTACTCATGCCTTTAGAGTCAATGGATTTGATTCGCTACATACCGGAAATCAGTGATCGAGATGTCGACGATTCCATAGAACGCCTCAGGAATTTGCAGGAAACCTGGATGCGCCAGGATCGACCGGCTGAAATGGGGGATCGGGTAATCGTGAATTTTGAAGGTTGGGCAGAGAAGGAATCCGTAACTGACGGAAGAGTAGAAAATTACCCTGTCAATTTAGGGGGAGCGGAGAAAATACCCGGGTTTGATGAGCACCTTGTTGGCCAATCGGCTAACTCCCACGTTGAATTTGATGTCAGGTTTCCAGAAGATTATCCCAAGCCCGACATGGCAGGCAAAATCATCAATTTCAGAGTCGATATAAATCGGGTGGAAACCCGACAAATCCCTGAAATTAACGCCGAATGGATTAAGAGCCTGGGCGTAGAAGATGGAGAACTGGAATCGCTCAAAAAAAACTTCAGGCAGGAACTGGAGCGTGAAATGAAAGTTTTGTCCGACTCAAGAACCAAAACCTCGGTCATGGATGCTTTATGCGCGACAAACCCCATCGTATTACCAGAAGCACTGGTCAAAAATGAATTGGAGGCTGCTTTGAAAGCCCTTCAAACAGAGGCGGAGCAAAAAAATGCCGTCCTGGATGAGGCAGCAGCAATACAGGCATATACCCCTCAGGCTCGCAGACGTGTTCAATTGAGTATTTTGATTGGTCATCTGGTTGAGATATATTCCATTCAGGTGGAAAAACAACATATTGAGGCCAAACTGGCC
>JBPCSC010000451.1:0-10674 GCA_051007495.1 Methylococcaceae bacterium
CTTCTGGTTTATGGAAGAACTGTTCGTGGCACCTTTGCACTACGGCTTCGTAATCTTCGGTTGGTTGGCACTGGCTATCGCGGGTGTACTGCTGCAGATTTTCGATAGCTTCGGCAATCTGATCGGCAAGACCATCTGCGAAGCGATTGACCAAGGTCAAATCGCCAAGTAATGGAAGGGGAAAGGGGAGTGTAGTGTGTGAGCGCGACACCCCCCTTTCACTAACAAAGGACTGCGGGTGGGTGCCTTTGGGTGGCCTAACCACAATGAAAAATAAACGAAACTTTGGAGGTATTACATGAGCACACTTCAGTCTGCAGTTCGGTCACACGCCGAAGCAGTACAAGTATCCAGGACCATTGACTATTTGGGCCTGTTCATTTTGTTCTTCGTAGTTTGTGGTTCGTACCACATTCATGCGATGTTGACCATGGGTGACTGGGATTTCTGGTCTGACTGGAAAGACCGTCGTCTATGGGTTACCGTAACCCCGATCGTGTTGATTACATTCCCGGCTGCTTTGCAGGCTTGGGCATGGGAACGTTTCCGTCAGCCTTGGGGTGCCACCATTTGTATTCTGGCTCTGTTGTTGGGTGAATGGGTAAACCGTTACTTCAACTTCTGGGGTTGGACTTACTTCCCAGTGAATTTCGTATTCCCTGCGTTGTTGGTTCCCGGCGCGATTCTGCTGGACACCGTACTGTTACTGTCAGGTAGCTACCTGTTCACGGCAGTAATCGGAGCCATGGCTTGGGGCTTGATCTTCTATCCGGGCAACTGGGCGATCATCGCACCAATCCACGTACCGGTTGAATACAACGGTATGTTGATGTCAATTGCGGACATCCAGGGCTACAACTACGTACGTACCGGCACACCGGAATACATCCGTATGGTTGAAAAGGGCACCCTGCGTACATTTGGTAAGGACGTAGCACCGGTATCGGCATTCTTCTCAGCGTTTATGTCGATCCTGATCTACTTCATGTGGCACTTTGTGGGCCGCTGGTTCTCGACCGTACGCTTCCTGAAGAGCACCTGATCAGGTTGCGCAAGCGATCTTCAGAATGAAAAAGGCTGGCTCGGGTGAGGTGCAAGCACCCACCTGGGCAGGTGAAAAGACTAAAGACACGAGAGGAAGAACACCTATGAAATCGATCACCAAGTGGTCCCTGGTTGGTTTGTTGACCGCAGTGGCAGCAACCAGCTTCTATGCACCTACGGCTTCTGCCCACGGTGAAAAATCTCAGGCTGCGTTCATGCGTATGCGTACCATTCACTGGTACGACCTGAACTGGTCAAAAGAGAAAGTGAAAGTGAACGAAACCGTTGAAGTAACGGGTAAGTTCCATGTATTTGAAGGCTGGCCGGAAACGGTAGCTGAACCGGATGTATCGTTCCTGAACATTGGTATTCCAGGACCGGTATTTATTCGTAAGGCTTCTTACATCGGTGGTCAATTGGTACCGCGTTCGGTACGTCTGGAAATCGGCAAGACCTATCAATTCAAGGTACTGCTGAAGGCGCGTCGTCCGGGTGACTGGCACGTACACACCATGATGAACGTACAAGGCGGTGGCCCGATCATCGGACCAGGCAAATGGTTGACGATTGAAGGTTCCATGGGTGATTTCAAGAACCCTGTAACCACCCTGACCGGTCAAACGGTTGATCTGGAAGACTACAACCTGGGCAACATCTACTTCTGGCACTTCTTGTGGTACACCGTTGGTGTAGCCTGGATCGTGTACTGGATACGTCGTCCTGCGTTCCTGCCCCGTTTCCTGATGGTAAACGCTGGTCGTGCAAACGAACTGGTATCAGGAACCGACCGCAAGGTAGGTATGGCGTTTGCGTTAGCAACGCTGGTAATCGTGATCTTCTCGTACAGCAGCGCCAGCAGCAAGTACCCGATCACCATCCCGTTGCAAGCGGGTACTCTGCGTGGTATTCAGCCAATCGACATGCCGAAGTCAACGATTTCGGTCAAGGTTAACGATGCAACCTATCGTGTACCGGGTCGTGCGATGAGCATGAAGCTGACCATCACCAACAGTGGCGACAAAGCCATCCGCTTGGGTGAGTTCTACACTGCATCAGTACGTTTCCTGGATTCCAACGTGTTGAAAGATACGTCGGGCTATCCTGAAGACTTGCTGGCAGAAGACGGCCTGCAAGTGAGCGACAACAGTCCTCTGCGTCCGGGTGAAACCCGTACCGTAGACGTAACCGCCAGCGACGCTGCGTGGGAAACCTACCGTCTGTCCGACATCATCTATGATCCGGATAGCCGTTTCGCCGGTCTGCTGTTCTTCTTCGACGACGCTGGCAACCGTTCGGTTACCCACATCGACGCTCCGCTGATTCCTTCTTTCATGTAATTGGTTTAGGGTTCCACTCCGGTGGAACCCAAATCTGAACGCATAAAAAAGCGAAAACGCATAAAAACCCTTGGTTGCAACACACCAAGGGTTTTTTTATGTCGAAAAATTAAACAAACACCTATGGTTTACCGCTTGCGTCTATGGAACTGCCATGAAATTATTTTCATCGGGTTTTATACACGTGTGGATACTCGAGTTCCGGAATGGGCTTCCCGAGAAAATCACATAAAGGCTTATAGGTAATACCCGCCTCAATCCGGAGTATAAGTAAATGGGCAGAACCGGAAAAAAAACGCACTACATCCTCGTTATGTCGGTTATAAACATCGAGATAATGTGATTCGTGGCCGTGGGGCATTTCAGCACCATAAACGATACGGCGGGCTAAAGTAGGGCCAGTGCGTTCGGCGTGGCGTTTGATACTCTCCAGCCATTCCAGGGAGTCACGAATAGTCAAAATAAAACCAGCGTCTGGAATTGATTCCGCCAAGGTTTGATATAACAGTGGCCAAGGCCAGTCACGGAACGCGTCATACTGAGGAATAACCGATAGAACTTCTTCTATGTCGCCGTCTGCATAACGATTCATCAAGCCTGCATCGTAACCTAGACAGATTATTCCCAGTTGCTCTAATGCGACCTGTAATGAAGTAGTGGCGGTTTTATGAAAGCCAATACAAAATATTTTACGTATCATTTAAATTTGTTCGGATCGTTGCATTAATGCTTGAAAAAGGAGTTCAGTAGATTTGTCCAGCGGAATGCTGGCGGTACTCCGCTTTAATTGAGGTTGAGGGAACGATCGATCAACCGATGTGCCAGCAAATTCTGATATGCGATCCAGTGTAGAGGAACAAAATAAATCATCGTAATACAAAAACAACCAGTCATCTTTCGCGGGGTATTGATCAAGTATTCGTTGATACATCAAACGCCAAACCTCGAATACCTGATTAACGCTTATTGCAAAGTTAAATAAATAAGGCATGGAATGAACCTCCTTGAGAATGCTGCATACCACTTCGGCGGGATGTCTAAAAATACATAAAAAACGGGCTGAGGTGTTTTCCTGTAGCCAGATTGGCAAGGTATAGCAGAAGCGGGGATCCTTGAAACAAAAAGGAGTTTGGAGTATCAGTTTACGGATGCGTTCAATATCAGTTACTGATGCGACAGGTTTCATATCAGGATCCAGACGGGCCAACCACGAATGACCTTTACCAGGACTATCAAGTCCGTATTGGATGCCTTGATGAGCGAAAGGACGAGGGAAAAATGGAATCAGCAGGTTTTCATTTATTGAATTAACTTCTGCATCTTCAAAAAAACCCAAAGGGTTGCTGTCCCTGGGAGGGTATAAACGATCACCCATATAGTAGCCACTGTTGCGGAATAAACCGGTCACCAGACTGGTACCACTGCGGCCACAGCCGAGGATAAATAAATTCTTGATCATTGCTTGTTGTTAAGTAGACCCAACATTGGTTTAGAAGTCGCTACGCGGAAATCCGGAAAAGAAGATGAAAAAGCCCGAACCTATAGCAGGCCCGGGCCAGGGAAAATCAATTAGCGAGTGGCGAATTAGATTTTCATGCAGTTGGCGTAGTACGTTACCGTACCAGTCCAGTCAGAGAAGATGCCAAGAATACCAACCTGCTTGGCCAGTACATCCAGAACTTCCATAGTAACGCCTTCGTTCTTGCGTGCATTCAAAACGTCACCCAAGCCGAGGTAGTACCAGCCGCCGTCTCCGTCAGCCAGTATGCCAGAGCGTTCCAGAGTCCAGGTGATGATCTTCAGATCCATAGCCTTGGCATCCAGAGCGATTTGCGAGGGAACGATTTTGTTGTCCTTTACGGATAACAGTACCCAGGTCGGCGGTGCCCAAACTTTTACCCCCTGATCAACCAGTTTTTGGAGCTGTTCTTTGGTGGGAACCGGGATAGGCGGATTCACGGTTGGATCTGCGCTGTCCAGATAGGTCGCTTGTAGGCCGAATTCCGGTTCATTCTTGATCCAGTACAGAATGTCTTGCAGATTAAATGATTGGGCAAAAACCTCCGAAGGTTTAACACCGGCAGCTTTGAGTTCGTCAATCATCTGTTGTGCGTACTCTTCCTGGGTGTAATCGCCTACGCCATCACCGTTGCTGTCGTACGGCATGGGTACGCTGGCACCTTTGAGTTCAGGAGTTTGCTTTACGCCCAGCTTCTTGAACAGCTCGATACTTTCTTTAAAGGTCATCAGTGTGCCACTGGAAGGACCGGAATAAAGATCGGTACGGAAGGTGGGTACGCCACCCTGATAGCCAGCCGCAGTGGTGGCTTTGGAATCAGAAGCGTCCATCTTGCCACGCAAGGATTTGAACTCATCCTTGGTGATGTCGCTGGTGCAACATTCGGCTGAAGCGGGGGTGACCAGTTTGCCTTGTTGATCATAAACGGCAGGCTGGAAGGGCTTGCGGCATTTGCTGGCCAGATCGGTGGTCAGGATGTTGGTGGTGGTGTGCAGATCGCACTGTGAGTGACGGCATACCAGTTCTTTGTCCTTGGTGAAGGTCACGTCGCATTCGACGATGCCTGCACCCATGCGTACGCCGGCTACGGTTGATTCCACAGTGTGTTCCGGGAATTGCAGATCAGCACCGCCGCGATGACCGATAGCGAATTCGGTCTTGTGGAACGGGCCGTTGGCGCAAGATTGCAGTTTTTTCTTGAGTGCACCAGCAGACATGTCGTCTACCAGGAAGTATGGACGTACGCCAACTTCCACGATGGGAGCCTTGGCGGCAGTGGCCAGATCAGGCAGCAGGCCGATCAGGGCCAGGCTCATAGCCAGGAGTGCTTTGTTCAGGAACATGATTAACCTCAGGGTTCTATGGACGAAAGTATGAAGCTCACGAAAGGTGTGAGTCTTGTCTAGGCGAATGCCAAAACACGCGAATCATAAGCAAACAGGATGTCTTTAGAGCGTCAAAAGTGTGAATCCTCAGGCGACAACTGCCGGTGTTCCGTCTGGATGTTTTGTGTCATGCGCATAAAAAAACCCACGCAGCTTTGGGCTGGCGTGGGTTTTTGGTCTTGCGACCTAGTGGAAGATTAGCTGTTCAGGTGTTTCAAAACTTCATCCAGCATTTTTTTGGCATCACCAAACAACATGCGGTTGTTTTCTTTATAGAACAACGGGTTGTCTACCCCGGCGTACCCTGAAGCCATGGAACGCTTCATAACGATGGAGGTTTTGGCCTTCCATACTTCCAGTACCGGCATGCCGGCAATGGGGCTGTTGGGGTCATCTTGTGCGCCCGGATTGACGATGTCGTTGGCTCCTATGACCATAGCGACATCGGTTTCCGGGAAATCCTCGTTAATTTCATCCATTTCCATAACGATGTCGTATGGAACACGGGCTTCAGCCAATAGTACGTTCATGTGGCCGGGCATGCGTCCGGCTACCGGATGGATGGCGAATCGAACGTCTATCCCTTTTTCACGCAGGAGCTTGGTGATTTCATAGACCGTGTGTTGTGCTTGGGCTACAGCCATACCGTAACCCGGTATTAACACAACATGGCTGGCGTTACGCAGCAGTTCAGCGGTTTCTTCAGGGCTGATGGGTTGTACTTCACCCTGTGGCTGGGCACCAGCGGCTGGGGTGACTCCGCTGCCGGTTCCAAATCCACCGGCGATCACGGACAGGAAGTGCCGATTCATGGCTTTACACATGATGTAGGACAGAATCGCACCGGAAGAACCCACCAGCGCACCGGTAACGATGAGCAGATCGTTAGACAGCATGAAACCGGTTGCCGATGCCGCCCAGCCTGAGTAGCTGTTGAGCATGGAAACCACTACCGGCATATCGGCTCCGCCTATGGCCAAAACCATGTGAACCCCAAACGCCAGAGCCAGCACAGTCATCAGGATTAGTGCAATCAAGCCGCTGTGGTTTTCAAAACCCAGGAACCAGTTGCCGCACAGGATGGCCAGTACAAGCAGTCCCAGGTTAAGAAAATGACGGCCCGGCAATAGCAAGGGTTTGCCGTCGAGCCTGCCGCTCAGTTTGCCAAAAGCCACTACAGAACCTGAGAAGGTCACGGCTCCGATCAAAACACCTAGGTAGATTTCGATTTCGTGTATGGTTTTTTCTACACCAATGAAGTTGGATGTTGGGTCGATGTAGTTGGCATACCCCACCAGGACGGCTGCCAGACCGACCATGCTGTGCATCAGGGCAACCAATTCGGGCATTTCGGTCATCTTGACCTTGCGAGCGGCGTAAATTCCGGCACTGCCACCCACCAACATGGCGACGATAATGGGTGCGTAGCTGGTGACTTTGGGTCCTAGCAGGGTGGCAATAATGGCCAAAGCCATGCCAGTGATGCCGTAGAGATTGCCTCTACGGGCAGTTTCAGGGTTGGATAAACCGCCAAGACTCAGTATGAACAGAATAGTGGCGGCGATATAAGAGACGGTGACTAAACCTTCCGACATTGTTGTGACTCCACTTTATTTTCTGAACATGCTGAGCATGCGCTGAGTGACCCAAAAACCACCGGTCATGTTGACCGAGGTCAGGATGATGGCCAGGCCGGCCAGTATGGTGAGGAATAAGCCCGGAGAGGAGATTTGAATCAATGCTCCAATGGCAATGATGCTGGAGATAGCGTTGGTGACGCTCATCAGCGGTGTGTGCAGGGCCGGAGTTACGTTCCAGATCACCATGTAGCCTACAAAGCAGGCCAGTACGAACACGGTAAAATGTGACATGAACGCGGCTGGTGCCACAGCACCCAGCCCAAAAAGCAAGCTCGCGCCAATGGCAACGGTGATTGCGGTGGAAGCCCAGGCAGGCAGAATGGAGGGCTTTTTTTGAGGTTTTGCTTGTACTGGCGGGGCTGCCGTGGCCCCAACCGGAGCGGCCGAGACTGCTATCGGCGGTGGTGGCCATGTGATGCTGCCATCCTTGACCACAGTGGCACCACGAATCATTTCGTCATCCATATTTACGGTGATGTTGCCGTCTTTTTCTTTGCAGAGTTCTTCAAGCAGACGCAGCAAATTATTGGCGTAGAGAGTGCTGGACTGTTTGGCCAGGCGACTGGGCAGGTCTGTGTAACCGATGATGGTTACCCCGTGTCGAACTACGACTTCGCCAGGAACACACAGCTCGCAGTTGCCACCTTGTTCGGCTGCAAGGTCAACAATCACGCTGCCTGGCTTCATGGATTCAACCATGCCGGCGGTAATCAGTTTGGGTGCAGGTTTGCCAGGGATCAGTGCAGTGGTGATGACGATATCTACGTCCATACACTGACGGGCTACCATCTCCTTTTGGGCGGTCTGGTAGGCTTCGCTCATCACTTTGGCGTAGCCAGTAGTCGAGACGCTTTCTTCCTCTTTGTACTCAGGGGAGACAAATTCGGCCCCCATGGATTTAACCTGATCTTTCACCTCAGGACGGGTGTCGGTGGCGCGAACGATGGCACCCAAGCCGTTGGCCGCTCCGAGTGCGGCAAGACCGGCCACACCGCATCCGATGACAAAGACTTTGGCCGGTGGAACTTTGCCCGCTGCCGTGACTTGACCGGTGAAGAATCGACCGAACTGATGCGCGGCTTCAATGACGGCACGGTAGCCGGCGATGTTGGCCATGGAGCTCAGCGCGTCGAGCTTTTGTGCCCTGGAGATGCGAGGAACGCTGTCCATGGCGATAACGGTGGCTTGTTTGCTGGCCAGGCGATCCATTAGCTCAGGATTCTGGGCAGGCCAGATGAAGCTGACGAGATGAGAACCTTCCTTGATGTATTCCACTTCATCAATGGCCAGTTCAGGGTGAACTTGCGGCCCTCTGACTTTCAGCACGATGTCAGATTGCCCCCATAGTTCGGTGGCATTCGGGGCGATGTCGCACCCAACCTGACGGTAACTTTCGTCGGAAAAGTTGGCGGCATCGCCAGCTCCCGATTCGATGGTCACTGAAAAGCCCAGTTTAATGAGCTTCTCGGCGACCTCCGGTACAGTTGCAACACGCCGTTCGCCGGCATGTATTTCTTTAGGTACCCCAATTCGCATGATAATAAGTCCTCTCTCCGGTTTACGTCTTTGGACGCATGTTATGGTTATCGTTCATGGTATACGCTGAATACGTGGCCCGGCGCATTGCTCTCCTGTACGCGGCTCCTTGTTCTGGCTGTGGGCCTCGATCGGCATTCAAAGAGCATCCATCCTGTGGATGCCAAGCAGGCAATTAGCTACTTCACCAGCCAAGCTGATGAGCCATCATGCCGTACACTGACTTCTGCAGGGACGGAATCCGGTTTCCTGGCAGGTTCAGTGCTGCGGGCATTTTAGCACTATAAATTTCCTTTTATGGGGGCATTCCGGTGATCGCGACATGCCCGCCCACCAATTCTTGATGCGCTGTAATGATATTGTAACAGTACGGTAATGAATTTAGTCTATTCTTCGCACGCCTCGCAAAGAAGGCTCACAAAATTTAATCATCAATATCCGAGGAGGAAACAATGGAACAAGAAAAAGACAACTTTTGGTTGTACGTTGGCGGCCTGATCGTAGGCGTTGTTGTACTGGTAGTCATGTTCAAGGGCATGAAGACAGACGACATTTCTACCCAACATAAGGCTTACGCAGAAACCGACAAGCAGGTTAGCTCGCAGCTCGAAAAACAACACACAATGAAGAACAACTAATTGTTCTTACGTGTTGATGTAGAAACAGATTTATAATTTTTAGGGGAATATTCCCACGGATTAGTTGAGCGGAGTGAGTAGTTCTAGCGTTTACGATTTTGTTTGAATCGCTATTAGCTTGTTCCCACCCTGGTATTACGGCAAGTTCCATTTTTTGGAACTTGCCTTTTTTTTGTCCTGTCGTTTTCCCTCTTCATGAACCCGCTTCCTTTTCATCCCGCCGTGGCCCAATGGTTTAATCAAACCTTTCAGGCACCGAGTGAGTGTCAGCGTCTGGCTTGGGATGCTATTCGGGCCGGGCAGCACGCCCTCATTGCTTCGCCTACAGGTACAGGTAAAACCTTGGCGGCTTTTTTGGCTGCGATAGATGAACTGGTTAAGGAGGGCGTGGTTTTTGGCCTTCCTCACGAAACAAGAGTGCTGTACATCTCGCCACTGAAGGCCTTGAGTAATGACGTGCACAGGAATCTGGAGCAGCCTTTGGCCGGAATCCATCAGGCATTATTCGAAGCGGGTTCTACTCAACTCACACTGACTTCTGCCGTTCGCACCGGTGATACCCCCACCGCACGGCGTACCGCCATGACACGGCAACCTCCGCATATACTGGTCACCACACCCGAATCGGTTTACCTGTTAATCACCAGTGAGAAGGGGCGTGCCATGCTTCGCACCGTGCGTTGGGTGATCGTTGATGAAATACATGCGTTGACCGGCAGCAAGCGCGGCTCACATCTGGTCCTCTCATTGGAACGCCTGGAGCGATTAACCCAGTACCCTCCCATACGCATCGGCTTGTCGGCCACCCAACATCCAATACACGAGGTCGCCCAATTCCTGACCGGTGGTCGCCCATGCACCGTCATCGACATCGGCCATCGCCGTTCAATTGATCTCGCCATCGAATTGCCCAAACTTCCCCTGGAAACGGTCTTGTCTCAGGAGGCAGCCAGCGATGTTTACGACCAGATGGCTCGACTGGTCGAATCCCATAAGACCACGCTGGTGTTTGTGAATACTCGTCGTCTGTCCGAACGGGTGGCCCGGGCACTCAGTGATCGCTTGGGTGAGGAACACGTCACAGCCCATCACGGTAGCTTGTCCAGGGAGCAACGTTTTTCGGCGGAAGAGCGATTAAAAAGTGGGCACTTGAAAGCATTGGTTGCCACGGCCTCGCTGGAATTAGGCATAGATATAGGTGATGTTGATCTGGTATGTCAGTTGAGCAGCACCGG
Source organism: Methylococcaceae bacterium (assembly GCA_051007495.1). Lineage (GTDB taxonomy): Bacteria > Pseudomonadota > Gammaproteobacteria > Methylococcales > Methylococcaceae > CAIVXW01. The sequence goes on from JBPCSC010000451.1 coordinate 10,335, forward strand.
TTCTATAGCCACGTTTTTGCAGCGGGTAGGCCGATCCGGCCACCATCAGAACGGGATACCCAAAGGGCGGATTTTCCCCACCAGTCGAGATGATCTCATCGAATGTATCGCTTTGCTGGATGCCATACACCGAGGTGAACTGGATCGTGTCAGCATTCCGCATCAACCCTTGGACGTATTGGCCCAACAAATGGTAGCCATGAGCGTCCATGAAACCTGGCCGGAGGACGAGTTGTACCGATGTGTGCGTCAGGCTTACCCCTATCGTGATTTGTCCCGCGAGACCTTCGACGCACTCACCACCATGCTGGTACAGGGATTTGGAACCCGGCGAGGAATC
>JBPCSC010000452.1:0-18995 GCA_051007495.1 Methylococcaceae bacterium
GGTGTAATACCCACTGGTATCCGTTGCAATCAACGTGGCTCCACCAAAAGAAGAGGCCGATTCGGCCTGAATAAAACCGGCTGTCATTCTGATAGTGCCGGTAAATCCACTATTGGAGGTGGACGTAAATATCAGCGATGCTCCCCCGCTCACACTGGCAATGATGGTTCCGACACCTGCAATCGGATTCATGAGGTAAAAACCGGTGGAGGAGTTATTGAATGTCAGTTCAATTCCCGTCGGAATTGTCAGCGTATTCGTACCACCCAGACGCAAGTAGCCTTCCGAACGAAAGGTCAGGTTGTTGGATAAGGTCAGGTTGGCCGCAAGATTGGTAACCGCATTGCTGTTGAACGAACTGGGCAGCAGAACCGTGTCGCCTGCTGCGGCCGATAACACGGCTTCACTGAAACTCACGCCATCGGCTGAATTGATCGTGGTTGTATCGGTGGTGGTGGTTACCGTGAGGGTACTCGCCAGGGTGTGGTCATAGCCGGTGTCAGCCAGCGAAGCGTTTATTCCCGTAGCGACTGTCCCCGTCTGATATTCCAAAAGCCAATCACCCCCCTGATGAGCATCCCCCGTCAGATTCGACGAAGCCGCTACGTCGGCTCCCGTAAACCGCGCTATGGCATCGACGAAGGCTCGGCCTGTTTCGTCTGCGGCTACATTGCATCCGTAGAGCAGCAAATCCCCGTGCTCCGCCAGTGACTGCCCGATGACAGCCCAATCCGCCGCTCGCTGTTGCAATGTTTGGCTGTCCAGCGTGGTCGTGCCAAGTGACAAAGCTCCCGCAGCACCATGAGACAGCAGGTGAATCGCAGCCAGATCCTTGCGATTCGCCAGTGCCGAAACCATTTGGGCCAGGGCATCTGCATTGGCATTCAGCACGATCAGATCGGCATCGGAACCGACCGCAGCGGCCAGGGTTTGCCAATCGGGCAGATTGTCGAGAACGAAAACAACTTGATGATGAAGCGAGGGGGTCAGATTGGAGGTAGACATGCAGGATTCCTGATAAAAATACGGACAGGTGAAACAAAAAGCACACTTAAAAATAGCAGGAACAGCTCACCAGACTTTTACCAGAGCAGAATAAACTGTTATCTCAGGGATTATTTATTCTGAGCCGTCGATACTCCAAACAACGTAGACAGCCCCGATGGTTTTGCCACCTTGCTACCCGCGCTGCAGGAGAAGGTCAGGCGTAAAGCTGACGTAATGTTCAGGGCAGGATGAGCAGTTGACGCAGCGCGACAAAGTCCAGTTGCAAAGCCAGGCTTTTCACGCGATTCAAGGCATTCTGAAACGCCGGGTGACGGGCCTCCATGAGATCGCACCAGGCCAGAATATCGGTGATAGCACCGGCATCAATCATTTCGAGCAGGGTTTGTGTCCATTCGGGGGGTAAATCCAAGGGTGTGGATGCCTCGTCAGTATCGGGCGATACCTGATGATGCCAGATCAGGCCCAGCAAAATCCCGATAGACTCGAACAAGGTATCGGTCAGGGCGGGTTTGATGAGATGAGCGTTGAAGTCGAGCGAGAGGGGAATACCGGCGGGACGTTGTGGCAAGGTAGCCGATAGCAGGATTACGGGTAAATCGGGGCGTTGGGTTTTGAGATGGGTCAAGAGATTCCAACCCATGCCGTCTGCCATGAATTGATCGGTGATGACCAGATCAACCGCAGCCGTGCATTGCTGTTGTGCCGCGCTGTAGCTATCCGCTTCGATGACCTGAAACCCCACATCACTGAGCAATAAACCCAGCAACCGCAGATGCTCGGGCGCGTCATCCACGATCATCAGCGTACGCCGCGTGCCCTCGTAACCGATGATGGGCCGGGATTTTACAGGTGCTGTTGCAGTGATCGGTTCACAGTCACACTGGAAGGTGAATGTGCTGCCTTGACCCGGACGGCTGTGTAAACGAATCTCGCCACTCATCAATTGCGCCAGTTGCCGGGCAATCGTCAACCCCATACCCACACCTTCCGTTCTGCTGTTGACACCGCTGGTACCACGCTGGAATGGTTCAAAAATGGTGGTTTGTTCGGCGAGGCTGATACCTGGCCCGGTATCGCTGACCGCAAAACAAAGCCGTATCCAGGCGGTTTGCAATGTGTGCCCGGTCACCGTCAAAGTAATATCACCCTGCTGAGTATAGTGGTTGGCGTTATTGATGAGGTTATCGAGAATCTGCCGAACGCGACGCTCGTCGAGTAATACGCTGGTGGGGAGCGTGGATGAAGATTCCATGCGGAAGCGATTGCCCTTGGCTTCTGCCAGCACTATCGCGCTGTTTTCCATGGATTGCAGAAAACCGGGCAGATCGACCGGTGCCAGGGTAAGGCGCAACTGATTCGTTTGCCCCCTGAGGTGATCGAGAATCTCGTCGATCATGCCGAGTAAATACCGGCCATGATACTGAATGGCCGTGACCGCTTCGGCTAGTGACACCCGTGGACTGTGGCGTTCCAGCAGTTGGGTATAACCCAGCAGCGTATTGAGTGGTGCCCGTAATTCATGGCTGACCTGAGAAAACAACCACTGTTTAGCTTGTACAGTGGCTTCGGCATGGCGCAGTTGCAAACGCATATTCTGCGATTGTTGTTCGATACTCATCAGGAGTAATGGACTGATGAAAATATACGTCCAGGGAAAACTCAAATGCAGCCAGGGTAGAGTAAAAACCCCCCATGTTGCCAGGCTGTTGAAGAACTGGAATAGCAGAATGATAAAAAAACTGAGCCATGTCGCCCAGGGCAGGCGGTAGCCTTGATAGTGCACGCGCAGGAATAACCCAATCACCGTAATGATGAATAAATTGACGCCTACATTCGCCCAACGTCCCGCCCATTGGTAGTTTACGAATCCCCCGAGATACAACAGAATCGTTACGGTGACTACACTCAATAAAGCGTTATAAATTAAAGGGGTTTTGTGTAGATGTTCTTTCCCTATAAACGCACGCAAAAACAGGGTGAAAAAAATCAGTGCGGAGATGATGGCGATCAGTCCTGTACCCATGTTGTAAGGTTCATCCTGTGGCCAGAAATAATAAACCATCAAGCCACTATAAATCACATCTATCATCATCTGACTGAACGTAAACCCCGCGAAATAAAGATACATGCGCTCGCGTGAACTGATGTACATAAAAGCTGAAAATACCGTTACCAGCAAAAAGCCTCCAATCGGTAACGTCTGCATGACCACCCAATCGAATTGGGTGCTCAGATAGGCCGATGGCATCCATAAAACCGGGGTCAGGTAAAACGAAGAACGCGAAGCCACCCTGACCCAGAACGTCCGGGTTGCACCGGCTTGAAGGCTCAAAGGTAAAACAGGGTTGATGTCATGTATGGGATGTTGCCGTAACGGTACGCCAATCCCGGAGTGGCTTTGCGTCCATCCCCCGGATTGCGGTGTGAACAGCGTTACAAATTCCAGACGTGGATGCTCTGATACTAACCAGCGTTCTACGGCATCTGTAGAGGAATTGGTTAGCGTCAAACGCAACCAATAAACATTATGGGTATAACCGGGCCTCAAATTCCGGGGAGTGGCGGCCTGAAGGGGACAGCCGCCTGTCGAGACCGTTTCAATGGTCTGGCTGGCCGTGTTGTCGATACAAAGTTCGATGTGGTGGCTTAGATCTATCGAATCCATCCGGGCCACATCTACGACATCTGCATGAACGGATAAGCTGACCCAAACCAGCAAGCCCGCAGTAATCAGCCGCCCAATCATTTCGGGTCATCCTGACCACACTCCATCCCATAAGCGTTTTGCATTTGTCGCCGCATATCACGAGGTGTCAAACCAAACCGTTCATTGAACGCCTTGCTGAAATGGGTGGGGCTGGAATACCCCAGATGGTGTGCAATATCGGTCAACGGTGTATGCGTGGTGGCCACCAGATCGCGGCCCTGGCGCAAGCGTTCTTCGCGTAACCAGGCGAAAACCGGCATGGTAAAAATTTCGTGAAATGCCTGCGTCAGCCGTTTCTCGTTAGTACCCAGCATGTGTGCCAATTCCCGGGGAGAAGGCGGCGTTGCCATATTTTTTCGCAACAACTGACAGGCCGCCTGTACCAGCACCTGATGACGCGAAGTGGCCACCGCATTTTCATCGGTCGGTAGGGTGCATCGCTCCCGTTGTTGATTGAGTTGACGAGCCAGTTCCAGATGTATGGTCATACGCGCCAGGACTTCTTCTTCGTGGAACGGTTTGGCGATGTAGTCCACGCCCCCCATTCGCAGCCCTTCCAGACGTTGCGCGACATCATTGGCGGCCGTCAGAAAAATGATGGGGATATGACGGGTCTGATCGTTTGCTTTCAACATTTGACAGAGATTGAAACCATTGAGACCCGGCATGTAAACATCAAGCAAAATCAAGTCAGGGCGGTGCATCATGGCCTTGTTGTAGCCACTGGCCCCATCAAACGCCACGATCAGACGAATTTGGCGGGACGCGATGATGTCCATCAACAAGCGCAGATCTGCGGTTGAATCATCGATCAAAAGCACGGTAGCGAAGGGAGTGGGCGACATAATGAGATAGACGGCTATAAATTTGCGGGCGGTACAGGCAAATGTTACCGGAAAATCCATTCGGAAAGCGGTGACTCTGATGCGCCTGCCGCTTGTGGCTGATGCCGACCTAATGTAGGTGCGACTCATTCGCTTAATGGTGATGAGGTGTTTTTCAAACCTGCATTCGAGTGTGGATCAGTCGCACCTACCCGGTTTCACAGAGCCAGCCAAAGGGGGATGAGACCGACAGAATGGCAAGAAGAGACCCGAAAGACGGGCCTACAGAAAGCCAAGAAGCCGCCGCCAGGCTGTACATTGACCTTTATGCCCCGATCCACACGTTGACTATAAGCATGATGACAGTGAAAATAGCCCGCTTTTTGCAACAGTCAGCCTACATACACGCATGACGGGCGATTTCCCCGACGCTAAAGTCTTCATCTCCAACCGTGATCTGGTATTCAGGAGGGGTGATCGTGTCATTTTTGACGGGATCAATCTCGACATACCGGCCGGTAAGGTCACGGCCATTATGGGGCCTAGCGGCACAGGCAAAACCACCTTGTTGCGCTTGATAGGCGGGCAGTTACAGCCTGACAGCGGAACCATCCGGGTGGATGGCATCCTGGTGCATGAACTCTCCACCCGTAAGCTGTATGAACTGCGTAAACGCATGGGGATGCTGTTTCAAACCGGGGCTTTGCTGACTGATCTCAACGTATTTGACAATGTCGCTTTTCCGCTCAGAGAACACACCCGCCTTCCTGAATCTTTAATCCGTACGCTGGTTTTGATGAAGCTTCATGCCGTAGGGCTAAGAGGTGCGCGTGACCTCATGCCCAGCGAGTTATCCGGGGGTATGGCGCGGCGGGTGGCTTTGGCCAGAGCCATCGCACTGGATCCTGACGTGGTCATGTATGACGAACCCTTCACCGGGCAGGATCCCATTTCCATGGGTATTTTGGTGAAACTGATACATGACCTGAACCAGGAGTTAGGGCTGACCAGCATTGTGGTTTCTCATGATGTGAAAGAAACCTCCACCATAGCGGACTACGTTTACCTTATCTCGGGTGGACAAGTGGTGGGGCAGGGCACACCTAAAGCACTGGATCAATCCGACTCCCCCTGGATACGGCAATTTTTACATGGTGATGCCGACGGGCCAGTGCCGTTCCATTTTCCCGCTCCGAGTTACGCCGACGACCTGCTCGGTCTGCCTCGCTAAATCTACCCTTCCCACACAGGTAATCCCGCCACTCATGCTAAACCTTCTCCAGATTCTGGGTCGCAGCAGCCTCAACATCCTGAAGAAATTAGGGCGTGCCAATCTGTTCATGCTTCACGTATTGGGCGGTATGCCGGAACTTATGGGGCGGTTTGGTCTGGTACTAAACCAACTGTATTCGCTGGGGGTGTTGACCTTGCTCCTGGTGGGTGTTTCCGGTTTTTTTGTGGGTATGGTTCTGGGTTTACAGGGGTTTAATGTGCTGTCTGATTTCGGGGCGGAGCAAACCTTGGGCGTGATGGTGGCGGCTTCGCTGGTGAGAGAGTTAGGCCCTGTAGTGACCGCACTGCTGTTTTCCGGGCGGGCCGGTTCGGCTTTGACGGCCGAAATTGGCCTGATGAAAGCCACAGACCAACTCTCCGGCATGGAGATGATGGCCGTAGATCCGCTGCGTCGGGTCATTGCTCCCCGCTTTCTGGCCGGTTGTTTATCCATGCCACTGCTGACTCAAGTATTCAGTGTGGTGGGCATATTTGGTGGCTATTTCGTCGGTGTCCGTTTGCTGGGTGTCGATGAAGGTGCCTTCTGGGCACAAATGCACGCCCGGATTGATTTTTACGACGACATACTCAACGGCGTAATCAAGAGTGTGGTGTTCGGTATCGTAGTGACCTGGATCGCCGTATTTGAGGGTTACGATGCCACGCCCACTGCCGAGGGTGTCAGTCGTGCCACGACCCGCTCCGTGGTGTATTCGGCTTTTGCCGTTTTGGGGTGGGATTTCATACTGACCGCGTTAATGTTTGGAGATGATTGATGCAAACGTCCCGGCTACTCGAAATCTGGGTAGGTTTATTCATAGCTTTAGGGCTGATGGCCTTGTTGTTTCTGGCCTTGCAGGTCAGTAATCTGGCCGATTTTACCCCCGATGAAAAAAGTTATCGGCTTACTGCTCGCTTCGAAAATGTCGGAGCACTCAGAGTCAGGGCACCGGTTTCAATCGCCGGGGTTACCATCGGGCGGGTCACGGCCATCACTTACGATCAGCAGAACTATCAGGCAGTGGTCGAGATGCACATCGAACCGGCCTATTCCCATCTGCCTACTGATACCAGTGCCAGCATACTGACTTCCGGCCTGTTAGGGGAACAATACCTCGGGTTAACTCCGGGTGGATCCGAGGATTCACTCCAGGACGGCAATCAGATTGAACTGACTCAATCCGCCTTTGTGCTGGAGCAAATGATCAGCCGTTTCCTGTTCAGCAAAGCTGAAGGGGAAGCCGGTTCCCAGAAGAAAGACGCCGAGGCCGCCAAGGAATGAGTCGGCACGACGTGTCGGTTCAGCCTGGCGGGTACTTTAGCTTTCTGGAGACTGATCGCGGTTGTTACGCGCTGGAGGGAGAACTCACTCTGGCCACGGCGCAATCCGCACTGGACAAAACCAACCGCTTGTTCAAAAAAAACAAGACTTTGGAATTTGATTTGTCGGGAATCGACAAAGGGGATAGCGTAGGGGTCGGTCTGCTGCTCGAATGGCGTCGTCAGGCCCACTCGGCGGGGATTACCATCCGCTACACCCATTTTCCTGATCAATTAAAAGCCATGGCCAGAGTCGGTGGCGTTGCCGATTTGCTGGAAATCCCCCCCATTTGAGCTTAAGTCTCGAACCTTACCCTTCACTTCCTACCCCACATCCGAACCCTAATGGATAAACTCATCATCACCGGCGGTAACCCTCTGCTCGGTGAACTCCGCATTTCCGGTGCCAAGAATGCCGCTCTACCCATACTGGCGGCGGCCCTGCTGTCGGAAACGCCGGTGGTCATCGGCAATGTGCCTCACCTTCAGGACATCACCACCACCATGGAATTGCTGGGACGCATGGGGGTTTATTTGGTGGTGGACGAAAAACTCAACATCGAAATTAATCCCAGCACCATCACCAATTTCTTTGCCCCTTACGAACTGGTCAAAACCATGCGGGCTTCAATTCTGGTGCTCGGTCCTTTGCTGAGTCGGTTTGGTAAGGCGGAGGTCTCCTTGCCCGGAGGTTGTGCGATAGGCAGTCGTCCGGTCAATCTGCATTTGCAGGGCCTGGCTGCAATGGGGGCTGACATCAGCGTCAGAAACGGCTATATCCACGCAGAAGCCAAACGGCTCAAGGGATGTCGCATCGTGCTGGATCAGGTTACGGTAACAGGAACTGAAAACCTGCTTATGGCGGCTACCCTGGCCGAAGGAACCAGCATCATCGAAAACGCGGCGCGTGAACCCGAAGTGGTTGATCTGGCCAATTTCCTTAATGCCATGGGGGCCAAAATTCACGGAGCAGGCACCGACATCATTGAAATCCAGGGGGTGTCGTCGCTGTCGGGTCAAGGGTCGCACTACACCATACTTCCAGATCGCATCGAAACCGGCACGTATCTGGTGGCAGCCGCCATGACTGGCGGCAAGGTACGTTTAAAGAATACTCGCCCCGATTTGCTGGATGCCGTTCTGGTAAAACTCAAAGAAGCCGGGGCCGACATCACCACCACCGACTCCACCATTGAACTGGATATGCACGGCCGCAGGCCATTATCGGTGTCGCTCAGAACAGCCCCTTACCCCGCTTTTCCCACCGACATGCAGGCACAGTTCACGGCGATGAACGCCATAGCCGAAGGGGTTGCCGTCATTACCGAAACCGTATTCGAGAACCGCTTCATGCACGTACAGGAGATGCAGCGCATGGGGGCTGATATCGCTCTGGAATCCAACACGGCGATCATCCGGGGCAAGCAAGGCTTGACGGCGGCACCGGTCATGGCGACCGACCTCCGCGCCTCGGCCAGCCTGGTTCTGGCCGGATTGGTAGCCGAAGGCCAAACGGTCGTTGATCGCATCTATCACATTGATCGCGGTTACGAATGTATAGAAGAAAAACTGTCCCAACTAGGAGCAGAAATCAGGCGTATCCCCAACTAGGACATCACCCGAGAACCACACATCATGCTCACACTGGCCGTATCGAAAGGTCGTATCTACGAAGAAACCGTACCCCTGCTTGCAGCACTGGGGCTGGAACCTTCAGTTTGCCCCGAAAAAAGCCGCAAGCTCATATTGCCTACCACCAACCCCGATTTTCAGCTACTTGTGATACGGGCAACTGACGTACCCACCTACGTCGAATACGGTGCGGCCGACATGGGCATATCCGGCAAGGATGTACTGGAAGAATATGAAGCCAGTGGATTGTATGAACCACTGGATCTGGGCATAGCCCGGTGTCGACTGATGACCGCCACCAAAGTGGGCGCACCCGATCCGCTTTCCGGTGGTCGGCCTCGTGTGGCCACGAAATACGTCAAGACTGCACACCGTTATTTTGCCCGCCACGGCATACAGGCCGAGATCATCAAGCTGTATGGCTCCATGGAATTGGCTCCTTTGATGGGTCTGGCGGACTGCATCGTGGATGTGGTGGATACCGGCAATACCCTCAAGGCGAACGGTCTGGAAGCCCGTGATCTCATCATGCAGGTCAGTAGTCGGTTAATCGTCAACAAGGCAGCCATGAAAATGAAGCACACCGAAATCAGCCGTTTCATCAACCAGATCAGCTTAACCGTGGCCGCTCGCTCAGGCAGGGAGAAATAAATGACCGCATATTCCATAACCCGCCTGGACAGCCAGGCCAGCGAGTTTGAGTCCCGTCTGGATCGTCTTTTGGCGTTTGATGCCGAAGGCGGAATCCGCATTGAGGAACAGGTTGCGGCCATCATTGCTCGTGTTCGCCACGAAGGCGATTCGGCTTTGATGGACTACACCCGCAGTTTCGATCGGCATGAGGTAGGCCATGCGTCTCAACTGGAGCTGGCCCGAGAGGCACTTGAAGCCGCATGGCATTCTCTGGACACGGACTCGGCCACGGCTTTGAAACTGGCGGCCGAGCGGATTCGCCACTATGCCCAGCATCAAAAGCTGGAATCCTGGCAATACACCGAGGCCGATGGCAGCGTATTAGGCCAGCAGGTGACTCCTTTGGATCGGGTGGGTGTTTATGTGCCGGGTGGCAAGGCGGCCTATCCCTCATCGGTACTGATGAACGTCATCCCCGCCCGGGTGGCCGGTGTACCGGAAATCATTATGGTGGTTCCCACCCCGTTGGGTCAGACCAACGCCTGGGTGCTGGCGGCGGCCTGGCTGGCCGGAGTTGACCGGGTGTTTACGGTGGGTGGGGCGCAAGCCGTGGCCGCTCTGGCTTACGGCACAGCCACCATACCCCGCGTCGACAAAATCGTAGGGCCTGGCAACATTTACGTGGCGACAGCCAAGAAACAGGTGTTCGGGCAGGTAGGTATAGACATGGTGGCCGGGCCTTCGGAAATTCTGATCGTCAGCGACGGCAGCGTGAACCCGGACTGGCTGGCCATGGATTTGTTCTCACAGGCTGAACACGACGAAGACGCTCAATCGCTGCTGATCAGCCCGGATCAAACCCATATCGAGGCAGTGGAGGCCAGTATCCACCGGTTGTTGCCGACCATGGAACGGGCTGATGTCATACGCACGTCGCTGGAACGGCGGGGGGGCTTGATTAAAGTGGCGGATATGAATGAGGCGATACGGATAGCCAATCGCATTGCGCCGGAGCATCTGGAACTGGCCGTGGCCGATCCTGAGCGACTGGTTGGCGAGGTGCGCAACGCTGGAGCCATATTCATGGGCTGCTATACAGCCGAAGCACTGGGTGATTACTGCGCGGGACCGAACCACGTACTGCCCACTTCTGGAACCGCACGGTTTTTCTCACCACTGGGCGTGTACGATTTCCAGAAACGCTCCAGCCTGATCTACTGCTCCAGGGTAGGGGCCGACACACTGGCGCAGACGGCATCGGTGCTGGCACGCGGTGAAGGCTTGACCGCACATGCCCGCTCCGCCGAATACCGCCTGATGGCGGCACCATGAACAGCCTGAGCAACCAGGTCGAGGCGTTGATTCGACCTGAAGTTTTGGCCTTGTCGAGTTATCACGTCCCTGATTCCAGCGGGTATGTCAAACTGGATGCCATGGAAAACCCCTACGACTGGCCGCGTGACATTGTGCTCGACTGGTTGCAAGCACTCGCTCAAGTCAGGCCTAACCGCTATCCCGATGCTCAGGCTGACGCGCTAAAGGCCACAATCCGCTACGCCCATCGTATTCCCGATGGGGCTTCGCTGATGCTGGGGAACGGTTCTGACGAACTCATACAGATTATCCTGATGGCCGTTGCAGGAACCGGAGTGACCATCATGGCCCCCGAACCCACCTTCGTCATGTACCGCCAGATCAGCCGCTGTCTGGGGCTGAACTTCATGGGTATTCCTTTGCGTGCCGATTTCTCCCTGGACTTGGCGGCCATGCGTTCGGCCATAGAAATACACCGGCCCGCCGTGATTTTTCTGGCCTATCCCAACAATCCCACCGGCAACCGTTTCAGGGCCGATGACGTGATGGACATCGTGCAGAGGGCTACAGGTTTGGTGGTGGTCGATGAAGCTTACGCGCCTTTTGCCAACCACACCTGCATGAACGAGGTCGATCGTCACCCGGCCATGCTGGTGATGCGGACGTTTTCCAAACTGGGTTTGGCTGGATTAAGATTGGGTTATCTGGCGGGGCGGGAGGAATGGATCACGCAATTCGAGAAAGTACGATTGCCCTACAATATCAACGTATTGACTCAGGCCACGGCAGAATTTGTTTTGCGTAATCCTGACTTTCTCGATCAGCAAGTCGACGCGATACTGGCCGAACGCGACCGATTATTTGCCGCGCTTGCGGCCATGGATGATGAACTGGAGGTATACCCCAGTGAAGCCAATTTCATACTCTTCAGACTAAAACACGCCGAAGCCCAAGCCATTCATGGACAGTTAAAAGCTGCGGGCCTGCTGATTAAAAACCTGGACAAAGCCGGTGAGGCTTTGCGTGGATGTCTTAGGGTAACTGTAGGCAAACCGGACGAAAACGCCAAATTCCTCACGGCCCTGGCCAACGCCTTATATCCCGCCTCGACTTAAACCGCAGCCCACACCCAGTGGGCTTCAAGCGGGTTTATCTGCTACTGCATCAAGCCACAAAATGACAAACGTAATGGTAGGGTTCGCCATCGACTTCAATATCAAATGTTGAAGTCGGCGGAATATTGAAACTCTGCCCCGCACTGACGGACTGCCACTCCTGACCCTCCAGACGGTAACGACACACACCGCTCAGGGTTTCCATTATTTCAGCCGCGCCGGTGGTAAAGGTAAGACGGGCCGGGAAAATAACGCCAATAGTCTTTTTTGAGCCGTCGGCAAACAGTAGGGTGTGGCTGACACATTTTTCACCATAGACATTGGCCTGCTTGACTACGGTTACGTTTTCAAAATGCTGATTTGACATGATTGGGGTTTGCATTATGGGTTTTAACAATCCATCAATTACATCATCTTGCGATAATCAATGGAGATTTTGAGACCGGCAAAGCGGCTGGACATTTTGGTGAGTCGTTGGGTTTGTCGGTCAATATACAGCCTGGCTTCAGCCTTGCGCATATCTTCATAGTCTTCGTCAGTCGCGCTGGAATCCGCCTTGAAACGGTATACGTACACCTCGGTATCGTCCTTGTTGGTTATCTCGACCGGTTTACCCAGTGCCTTCAGTATACTTTCCCGATCGGGCAAGGTGGCGGCTATTCGGGGCAGTTCCCGATAATCAACCTTCAACTGCTTATGGCTTTGCAGTATGGTTCCTTTACCCAGGGAGCGTATGGAGGCTTCCAGAAAGGCGGGTGGGGCCATTTCCATGAACAGTGGGGAAAAGTCCCAACTGCGTAGCTTGCGATCGGCTCCGAAAGTCATGGTAAAGCTTATTTTTTCGGCTTTTGTGCCGGTGTCACTTGAAGCGGGTTCAGGGCTGAAATCCAAAAACCACTGATAACCGTCTGGCAAGCGGTTAACACGACTGGGATTAAGGTGGGTTAAAGCGGTGAAATCCGTGTCGTAGAGGATTGGATGTTTGAAATCCAATATGAAATGCCGGTCGATTACCCGTACCTGTATGTGTTCGTCAAATTCGGATAACTGGTTTTTGACCGACAACAGGCGCGTATATACGCAGGCCGTCAGGCTTAATAATAACAACAGCAGCAGAAGGCGAGGGTTACGAATCAAGCGGAATGGATTCATGGTTTTAGTGCCGTAACGATCTGGTGGTAGGTCAGTTCGCTTAGTTTTTTGCGATCCAGTGCTTCGGTCGGCAAGGGTTCACAGAAAAACAGATCCACCTCTATCTGAGGCAAAGCCATTACCCGCCAGAGATGGGGTAGAAATTCGTCATCGCCCACAAACGGAACCACCGTTCCGGCCTCATTCCGATAGGCGATTCCTACCGCCTGAACCTCAACCCCGGCATCCAGAGCAGCCTGGAACAAACGCGCATGAAACCGCAACACGGAGGTTCCAGGCGAGCTGGTGCCTTCGGGAAAAAACACCAGATGATCGCCGCCTGTGAGTCGGGCCGTCATGTCTGAGCATACGGCCCGGGTGCTTTCCCGGTCGCCTCGGCGCAGGAACAGGGTTCCGGCCTGAATGGCCAGATACCCTACTACCGGCCACTCGGCAACTTCATGCTTGGAAACAAAAGCGAAAGGGCCAGTAGATCCCAGTACGATGATATCCAGCCAGGAAATATGATTGCTTACGATTAGTCCGGGCACGCCCAAGGGAGGCACGCCCTGTTGCCGGATGCGTACGCCCAGCGCAGAACATACATTTTTACACCAGACATGTATGAAGAATTTTAGAATCCGGGCAGCCTTTTGTTGTGCGATGGGTCTCAACAAAAACGAGAAGGTGCTGGTAATCAGTACGCCGATGAGAAAGGCGAGTACGACTGCGGTTGCTCTAAACAACCGCCGCAGGGTGAGTATCAGAATCACGGGGTCCTATGAAACGCTTTTCGTAACGGGTTTGCAAACGCTCCAGATCGAGCAATATGAATACGTCCATGCAGTTGAAGTCTTCGTCCCAACACGGTTCGCCACAAACCCAGGCCCCCAGTCTCAAATAAGCCTGAAGCAGAGGGGGAATGCCACTCTCGTCACGCTCGCAGCGTTTCCGGGCAGGAACTGGATATTTGGGGGTGACCTGTAAAGATTGCGGGCCCATCTGATGCGATTCGATCTGGCGATAGACGGCCTCTACTGCAAAACCACTGGGTCCCGGAGGAATGCTGGCGCATCCCATGAGGTAATCGAAACGACCGGATTGAGCATAATCGGCCAGACCACTCCACAGGCTGGCAATCACCGCTCCACCTCGGTAGGTGGAATCGACGCAGGTACGTCCTATTTCGAGGAATCGTCCTGGCATGGACAGCACACCGCCCAGATGGAACTCGCTCTCAGAGTAGAAACGCCCCAGGCGGCTGGCCTGTTCGCCGTTCAGCAGACGGGTGCATCCGATCACCTTGTTCAAGCGGGTATCCATAACCACCAGATGATCACAATAAGCATCTACTTCGTCCACGTCGTAACCGGGTTCAGTGGTGTGAAGCTGTGCGCCCATTTCCTCCGCGAAGACATGGTAGCGCAGAGCCTGGGCCGCTCGAATCAGTCGAGGTTCTTCGGCGATTAGAGTAATGAAACGACGGGAATGGGCCTTGATTTCGCTGGTGGGGGTGATGTGCATGGCTAAAAATCCTTAATGTTAAGGGCAAATGACTTTACACAATAAGTCAGGCAAATGACGTTTGCAGGACAGCGTAACCATCATTCGGTTTAAGGCCCTAACAAGGGGGGCTAATCCTAACAGAAATTGTCACATTTCACCATTTTTGTGGTTTTGGTTACGACTCAAAACCTCCCGCATTTTAGAGATTTCCACACGTCAGGAATTTTTTACACTCCTGGGCTTTTCCCCACTTGAACCCACCCAAAACCGCCCTGCGCATGGATTTTGCTGGGTGCATCAAACGTATACACAAAGGAGTAAAAATGATGATACGCAAGATTCTCTGCATGAATTTCACCCCATCGGAGCGGGATATTTTTTCCCCACTGGCCGAGCAGGGTTGGGATTTGCTGGAAACATCCAGCCCTTTCGAAGCCGGCGAACTGACGACCCGCTATCAACCAGGACTGGGATTACTCATTCTGACCGACCCGAACTTCACCGATTGGTACACCGTGCGGGAAGTGTTGGCCCGCTGTGATCCGGTGGTCTGGGTGGCCATTCTGCCCCCTGAACTGTTGCAATCGGCCCAAACACGATTTCTGATTGCCCGGCATTTCAGCGACTACCAAACATTGCCACTCGACATCGCTCGTCTATCGGTGGTGCTAGGGCATTTGTACGGAATGTCAGCCTTGCACCATCAAGTACGCGGTGAAACCGAAACCCTTGACGGAATCCCATGGCTGGATCAGGGGATAGCATCCAGAACCTTGTTCGAAGATTTGCGTAGAGCGGCCTGCATGGATGAACCGGTGCTGATTATCGGCGAAGCCGGTACTGAAAAAGAGCGGGCCGCCCGTGTGATACACCGCTTGTCATCCCGTCAGGGGCGATCGTTCAGTATGTTGAGTTGCAGCAGCCTGCCGGCCAATCTTCTGGAATGTGAGTTATTCGGCATGGAGGGCAGCCGGGGTGAGCGGCCGCGTGCGGCCAAGCCCGGGCGACTGGAGACATTGCACGGAGGAAGCTTGTTTCTGGACGAACTGGGTGAACTGCCCATCAGCCTGCAAGCGCGGTTATTGGATTTGCTTCAGCAGCGCATGATACGCCGCATAGGTGGCAGTGAAGACATCACGGTCAACGCTCGTCTGATTGCCGCGAACTCGACGGATCTGCGAGAAGGCGTGCTGGAAGGCAGTGTTCTGGAAGACCTTTATCAACGGCTTTCCGTGCTCACCGTCCGGCTCACTCCACTCAGAGCGCAACGGGACGACATCGAACGCCTGGCCGCGCACTACCTGAGATTATTCATGCGCGACCGGGACAGGCCGATTTTGGGTTTTACCTTCAAGGCGATACAGGCCATGCGTGAGCATGACTGGCCTGAAAATACCCGTGAACTGATACGTCGTTTGCGGCGGGCCATAGTGATGTGTCAGGGAGACATGATTGATGCCGACGATCTGGGATTCACCGGGCTGGAAGCCATTCCGCAAGCCATAACCTTGCAGGCTCTGACCCTGGAACAGGCCAAATCAGTGGCCGAGAAGCAAGTCATCATGACCACACTGAAAGCCACCGACAACAACATTTCCCGAGCGGCCCGCAGGCTGGCCATTTCCCGCATGACCTTATATCGACTGCTGAACAAGCACCAGATCAGAAGCGACTGGCATCCGGGTTGGTGATTACATGGTGCCGGATCGGTTATTTCGGTGTTCCGCGTGCTCCAGGATGCGGAGCTTGATCAAGGCCTCAGTCAGTGCGGCGAGTGCGGCATCCCTGTCTGTGAACAGCGGGCTGGTTTTGAGTGCTGCCTCGGCGCGTTGCCGGGCTTCCAGGGCGGCCTGTTTGTCTATTTCCTGAGCGCGCAGGGATCGATCCGCCAAAATCGAAACGATATTGTAGGAAACCTCCATAAAGCCGCCGGCCACAAAATAGAAGCGCGTAGAGCCGTCTTCCATTTTTAGCCGCACTTCACCGGAGTTCAGCCGGCTCAACAGTGGGGAGTGGCGTGGATAAATACACACCTCACCGAAGGCGGCCGGAGCCACCACACAGACACAGGGCCCGGAATAAAGCAGACGGTCGACATCAAGAATGTCCACGTGCAGGGTATTGATGCTTGTGTTCATTCGGGTAGGTCAAAATTTTGGAATGATCTGAAACCGCTTTGCTGCATGGCCAGCAAAATAACAGGCATTGCATCTGCCACGCCGAGATGATCGGTATTGACGATCAGATCGAAATTGGCCGCATGATGCAGGGAAGGGTGAGGATGATCACCGCCAAAAAGACTGAGAATCGACTTGTTCCGTTTGTCGTTGATCTCTGCCACTCGCTGCTCTGCCGTGTGCAGTGGAATGTCGAATTGACTGGAAATGCGGGCGGCACACTGCTCTTGAGAGCCGACTATCCTCAAGCGGTAACAGCGGCGGGTGTTCAGTATCAGGTGGGCACCGCGTCCTACCAGCACGCAATCGTTCAGAGCCAGATCCAGCACCACGCTGTACAGATAACGCCGATAACTTTCCAGATGACCACCGGTACCGGTCAATAGGCTATGGACAAACGTGGATATTCCGGCGGCCACGTTTTCATCATGGGGTTTGAGATGATAAGAAGCGATTTTGGCTTTTGCGGCCACCCGATCCAGGATGTCCTGATCGTGAAGCGGAATGCCCAGATAATCAGACAACCGCCTGGCGACCTCGCCACCGCCCGCACCGTAATCACGAGACACCGTGACGACGAGTGGTTCGTGGCCAGGGTCAACCGGTTGGGCGGTTTTTCTGGAATCTTTAGTAATAATGGCTTTGAGATAATGATGTGGGTCTTGGGATGCGGGCATGACTACACTCCGGTTGTGGGTTTTGTGCCCACTCTTTACCCCGCCCAACCGCCAGAGTCAAGACAGGGTTGACGCGGATCCGTCTGTCTCCTGACACCATTTGAAGCCAGGCCACCCCTTACCCGCCTGTTCATCCCGTTTTTTCAGCAGATTTAATATCTCACCTGTTTGTATTTCCAAAACACAGGCTACAGGTTTATAGTGACGGGCTTAGTGTATGTTTTGGGTAAACAGGTTTCATCCTGAAAGAAATAAAGTTTAGTCAAAACAAAATGGGTGTTCTTATTTTTTTCATAAACTGAAATCGTTTTTTACAGAAAAAAGCAAACAATCATGTACAAAAAATTATCAGATCAAATATACGGAGTTATTTTCGGTCAAGCCATAGGCGATGCCTTGGGCGTAGGGACTGAGTTTATGTCCAAAAGAATAGTCGGCATACATTATCCGCAAGGGCTTTATCATTACCGGCAAATTATCCGCGACACCCACAGAAAACGCTGGCCTCCTGGATCATGGACGGACGACACCGATCAATTATTGTGCATATTCGACAGCATTCTGGACAAAAACACCATAGACATCATCGACATAGCCGCCAGAATTTATACCTGGGCATCTGAAGATGGCAGAGGTCTGGGTCGCTTAAGCAGGGCTATTCTCAACACTAAAAATTTTCAGTCTGACCCACACGAAATAGCCTACAGTACCTGGAAAAAAAGCGGCTGCACCTTAGCTCCAAACGGTGGAGTCATGCGTACGGCCATTTTAGGGATATGGGAATATAACGACCTGGATAAAGTCAGACATAATGCGGAACAAGTCTGCAAAATCACTCACTACGACCCCCGTTGTGTGGGTTCAGCCGTTGCGGTCAGCATGGCCATCAGCCTCTTGTTACAAGGAATGGATTCCATTCCAGAGATACTCGATCGCATCGTCAAGGAAACGGAATGCTATGGGCCAGAACTGGTTGACTATATAAACCTGGCCATTCATGGTGATCTGGCTTATTTCGATCTGGATGAAGGACTCAATCCGGGTGACAAGAATAACAGCATAGGATATACCTTAAAAACCATGGGAGCCGGTTTCTGGGCACTGATTCATGCCGAAAATTACGAACAAGGAATACTCAGCATCATTCACGAAGGAGGAGATGCCGACACCAACGCCGCTGTAGCCGGAGCCTTACTCGGAGCCCGATACGGAGTGACCACCATACCCAAATTCTGGATCAAAGGGCTACATCAAAAACAGGCTTTGATTGACAGAATAGAACGCTTGATGACCAGCGGTATTGTTACCCCGGAATGAAGGGGTTAGCCATCAAGCCACCGACATGACCTACCGATTTAACCCACTTGTCCATACAAACCCGACAATCCCCTGACTACCCTGCCCGGGGATACCCTCAGTAGGTGCGAATTCATTCGCACTCAGTGTAGGTGCGAATTCATTCGCACTCAGCGTAGGTGCGAATTCATTCGCACCAAACTACTACGCAGGTATTCATTGATGTAACCCGGACTCCCCACCCTGAAATGACAAAAACACAGACCAGGATGGCCTGACTACCCTGCCCAGGGATACCCTCAGTAGGTGCGAATTCATTCGCACCCAGTGTAGGTGCGAATTCAATCGCACTCAGTGTAGGTGCGAATTCATTCGCACTCAGT
>JBPCSC010000453.1:0-10815 GCA_051007495.1 Methylococcaceae bacterium
AAGGGGGGTGGTGCTACGTCGGGCATATCGGGCAGAGGGCGGTAGCACCATGGGGTTCCGGGTAGTCGCCACAGTCGTTCGCTGTAATGTGCCTCGCTGCCCGGAGGATCGGCATCCGCGTGGGTGATGCGCCAATCCATGCGGCGTAATCCGGTGGTGGTGACGTATCCCATCCAGGTTACCTGGATCGGGGCGGGTTTACGGGCGAAAGTCAGCAGACGATTGCCTTCGGTATGCCCGGCGAGATCAACCAGAATGTCAATGCCATCGTCACGTATGGTTTTCGCCAAAGCCTCATCGGATAAGCTGACCACAGACCGCCAGTGGTCGGCCCTGGCCTTGAAGCGAGCCGTCCATTCATCGTGTTGCAGGTGGTTGTAATAGCAGAAAACCTCAACGGCTTCCGGGTGATGGCCTTCAATCAGCGGCAGGGCGAAATAGGCTACGGCGTGTTTGCGGAAATCGGGTGAGACATACCCGACCCGCAAGCGGCGGTCGGGCCGGATATCAGGGGAGCGTGGTGGCGGTTCCGATCCGACAAAGGCTTCATCAAAACCGGCCAACGCTTCCCTGAGTTCCACAGGGTGATGAATCAGGGAGTAGGTCATGGCCGCCGCCAGATTGCTCCAGACCGGAGCCAGAGTGGGATCACGGTGCAGTGCCTCGCGGTGGCAGATCACGGCAGATTCATTATCGCCCAGCCCTTGAAATACCGTGCCCAGGTTGGTGTGCGCACCGGCCAGATCCGGGCGCAGGGCCAGCACCTGTTCATAGCAGAGACGGGCTTCGTCGTAGCGGCGTTGGGCTCTGAGTGCGTTGCCGAGGTTGGTGATTTGTGCCGGGTCATCCGGGGTGATGGTCAGGGCTTCCCGGTAGGCGGTCTCGGCCTCGGGGAAATGGTAAATGGCTTCAAGCATCTCGCCTAATGCACCCAGCAAATGAGCACGCTCCGGGGTGGGGGCGGAACCGAGTGCCCTGAGTGCCGCTTGATAACACCGGGCCGCCTGCAACGGATGACGGCCTCGGCTCCAGGCATCGCCGGCCGCCTGCCAGATACTCGCCTGTTGGGTCGCCGGTTCAGTGAGTCCTTCAGGGAGGAATTCGGTGGCGCGGGTATAGGCTTCTGCGGCTTCGGTTTCCCGCTGCTGGGCGGCCAAAGCCACGCCCAGATTGAACCAGGGTTCAAAGCGTCCGGGCTGACAAGCGGTCGCCTGCCGGGCAATCTGCTCGGCTTCTGCCGGATGGCCAGCCTCACATAAGGCCGAGGCCAGGTTGGCTCCGTACATGGCTTCCTCTGGAGCCAGTTGCCAGGCGTGTCGGTAACAGCCTATGCGTTCTTGTACCGGTCTTCCTTGTTCGCGCAAACGTACCCCTAAGCGGGCAAAGGCCAGTGCGCTTTCCTGGCGCAGTGTGTTGTAGGCCAGATGCAGGGCGGTTTCCAGGTGGTGGGTAAACCCGGCCACATCACACAAGGGGGACGTGTGCATTCTGTTTCTGAGTTGGCGTCGCATGGTACTAAGCCGTGCCGGGTCACTCGCCAAAGCCACGGTTCGCTGTACATAGTCCTCGTCATCCGAGGCAATGAGTTCCGGCAAGCCGATCGTGGCCAGAAAGCTCAAGGTTTGGCGACTGACGATGCGGGTATCGGGGCGGGTGATGACGGGAACCCCCATCCACAAACTTTCGCAACTGGTGTGTCCTCCGGAAAAAGGAAACGGATCCAGCATCAGGTCTATGTCGGCGTATTGTTCCAGCAGGGTACGGTGTACCGACATGGGGCGTAATTCCATGCGGTGGGCCGCAATGCCGCGATGCGCAAAAAAAGCCAGCAGGTGCTGGCGGTAAGCGGCATCCGCCAGAGTGCGCCATTTGAGGATCAGACGGCTGTCGGGGAGGCGGTGGAGAATTTCGGCCCAGATCGTGAGTACGGTGTCATTCAGTTTGGCCGTATTGTTGAAGCTGCCGAAGGTCACGTAGCCGTTTTTTTCCAGGGGGGAGGGCGATACCTCCGGCGCGAAAACGACCGGGGTATAGCAAAAACGGTTGTGGGGTAGACGAATAAGCCGTTCGGTGAACTGGGTTTCGGCTCCCTCTGGAGCATGATGGGGATCCAGCAACACGAAATCGATGGCGGGTAAGCCTGTGGTCGCGAAATAGCCCAGCCAGGAGATTTGCACCGGTGCTGGACGGAAGGCAAACACCGACAACCTGGATTTGCCAGTATGTCCGGATAAATCCACCAGCACATCCACTTCATCCACTTCAATTTGTCGTGCCAGGGTGGTGTCGTCTTGTTCCTTGATTTCCCGGAATCCTCCTCCCTTGTTTTGTACCGATTGCACCAATTGTGCGGTGATGCCATCCCGGGGAGAACCGTTGCTATAGAGGATGGGGGTGATCCGGTTCGGGTCGTGAGTGGCTACGACCGCATTCAGAAACAAGCCGACCGGGTGCATGCAGAAATCGGCCGAAACATAGCCCACCCGCAATGGTGCCGATGCCGGGCGGATACGGAAGCGTCGCAGGGGTTCGTGTCCGAGCACGCGCACGGCCCGCTCGGTCGCCCAACTGCCCCAGTTGCGGGCTTCAGTCAGTAGTTGTTCCTGAGTGGCCGAGGGGTGGTATTGCAGGCACATCAGCCGGTTGCTGCGGGGCTGCGGTAAATCCGGTTGCAAGCTCATGGCCTGTTGCAGGGTATTGAGTGCCTCATGCGGGCGGCCCGCATCCTGATAGAGACTGGCCAGATTGTTGATGACTCGTGCCTCGCCAGGATGGCGTTGCAGCAGGCGTTCGTATTGTTGCGCGGCTTCACTCAGACAGCCTCGCCTGGCCAAAACAGTGGCCAGATTGAGCGCGGCATCGGCGTGGTCAGGATTAGCCGCACAAGCGTGCTGGTAGGCGGTTTCGGCGGCTTCGAGTTGGCCGAGTTCAACCAGAGTCAGCCCCAGGTTGTAGGCGGTTTGGGCGGTTTGTTTGGGGGAGGTGGCACAGGTCAGGCTACGCCTGTACGACTGAACGGCGTACTCCAGTTGGTTTTGACTGCGGTAGAGGTTGCCCAGGTTGTAATGAGTACCGGCATCATCGGGAGCGACAGCGGTGGCACGCAGCAGACAGTCCAGGGCTTTTTCGGTCAACCCCAGTTGCCGGTATACGCTTCCCAGATTGGCCAGAACGTGAGGATGATGGGGATTGATTTCGAGGCAGGCTTCATACGCCGTTCTGGCTTCTTGCCAGGCCTCGGCTTGATGATGCCGGATCGCCGTTTGGAAACGGTCTGCCCGCATCACAATTCTCGCGTGGCACTGAAACGCACTTCGGGCCAGCGTTCCTGGGCGAGTTGCAGGTTGACTCGACTGGTGGCCAGATACACTAAAAACCCGCTGCCGTCTTCAGCCAGGTTGTCGTGCAGCTTGCGTTTGAATTCGTCAAATTTTTTCGGATCCTCACACGTGACCCACCGTGCCGTGGTAACGCCTACCGTGTCGTAAACACACTCTACGTTGTATTCGGATTTGAGCCGGAAGGCGGTGACATCAAACTGGAGTATGCCGACAGCACCCAAAATCAAATCGTTGTTTCTCAGCGGGCGGAACAACTGGGTGGCTCCTTCCTCGGTGAGTTGTTGCAAACCTTTGAGCAAGGCTTTGGCCCTAAGCGGGTCTTTCAGTACGACCCGGCGAAACAGTTCAGGTGCGAAGTAAGGCACGCCTTCAAATTTCAGGGATTCACCCTGGGTGAAGGTGTCGCCGACCTGAATGGTGCCGTGGTTGTGTAGCCCGATGATGTCGCCCGGATAGGCTTCTTCGACGTTGGTACGGCTGTCGGCCTGAAAGGTAATGGCGTTGGCGATCTGCACGGTTTTGCCGGTGCGGACATGGTGCATCTTCATGCCTTTGGTGTATTGACCGGAGCAGATGCGGAGGAAGGCGATGCGATCCCGGTGGGCCGGATCCATGTTCGCTTGTATCTTGAAAACGAACCCGCTGAATTTGTCTTCATTTGGCGAGACTTCCCGCTCACGGGCCTGGCGGGGTTCGGGAGGCGGGGCGAAGTCGGCAAACGCATCCAGCAGTTCGAGTACACCGAAATTGTTGATGGCCGAGCCAAAAAAGACAGGAGTCTGTTTTCCGGCCAAGTAGGATTTAAGGTCTAAAGTGTGGCTGGCACCTTGCACCAGTTCTATGTCGATACGCAGTTCATCTGCCTGGTCACCCAGCACTTCATCCAGTCTGGGGTTATTGAGTCCCTCAATGATTTCCCCCTCAACAATTCGCTCTCCGTGTGAAGGGCTGAACAACTGTATGGCATCCCGGTACAGGTGATAAACCCCCTTGAACCGTTTGCCCATGCCTATGGGCCAGGTCATGGGAACACACTGGATTTTCAGTATATTTTCCACCTCATCCAGAAGTTCTATAGGTTCACGCCCTTCCCGATCCAGTTTGTTGATGAAGGTGAGTATGGGGGTATCCCTCAGGCGACACACTTCCATCAATTTGATGGTGCGTTCTTCCACACCTTTGGCACTGTCGATGACCATGAGGGCTGAATCCACGGCGGTCAGGGTGCGGTAGGTGTCTTCGGAGAAGTCTTCATGGCCGGGTGTATCCAGCAGGTTGAAAATGCTGCTCTTGTGTTCGAACTGCATGACCGAGGTGGTAACGGAAATTCCTCTTTGCTTTTCCATTTCCATCCAGTCGGAAGTGGCGTGACGGGCCGCCTTTCGTCCTTTGACCGAACCGGCCAACTGGATGGCACCGCCAAACAGCAGCAGTTTTTCGGTCAGGGTGGTTTTGCCGGCATCGGGGTGAGAAATGATGGCGAAGGTGCGGCGGCGTTGAAGCTCGGTCAGAAATTCGGACATGGTCAGAGATGAGTGGGGTGTGGGCCGGCTGAGATTAGTGGATGCCGGTTTGTGTTTTGGAATTGCGGCTGTTGCGAAAAACCAGGGGTTTGGTTTGGGCGGATGCGATGGCTTCCTCGATCCGTGGGCGGTCGGGGGATTTGCTGCATACCGGGTCAGCAGCCTGGGGATTGCCGGTAAGCAAATAGGCCTGGCAACGGCATCCGCCGAAGTCGCGGGTTTGTTCCGGGCAGGTGCGGCACGGTTCCTCCATCCAGTCGAATCCTCTAAACCGATTAAAGGCCGGGGAGTGGTTCCAGATGTCGGCGATGCTCATGTCTTTGACATTGGGGCAGTTAAGCCCTGGCAAAATGCGGGCTTCATGGCAGGGCAGGGCCAATCCGTCCGGTGCGATGGTCAGGAACGTAGTGCCCCAGCCATTCATGCAGGCTTTGGGGCGATCTTCGTAAAAATCCGGTACCACATAGTAGATTTTCATGCGCCCCTGAAGCTTTTCCTTGTACTCCTGGGCGATGGCTTCGGCGGTTTCGAATTGTTCGCGGGTGGGTAACAGGGCATCCCGATTGAGGTGCGCCCAACCGTAATACTGGGTGTTGGCCAGTTCCAGATAATCCGCGCCCAATTCAATAGCCATTTCCAGAATGTCACGCATCAGGTGGATGTTGTGACGGTGTATCACCACGCACAGCACCATGGGGTAACCGTGTTTTTTGATGAGGTGAGCCACTTCCTTTTTTTGTTCGTATGAATCCACCCCGGCCAGATAGTTGTTCAGGGTTTTTTCAGGTGCCTGGATGCTGATCTGTATGTGATCCAGCCCGGCGGTCTTGAGGGCTATGATTCGCTCTTCATCCAGCCGATAACCGGAGGTGATGAGGTTGAGGTAGTAGCCTAAGCCCCGGGCATGGCGAATGAGTTCGGGTAGATCAGGCCGAGTGAGGGGTTCACCACCCGAAAGTCCCAGTTGCACCGCACCCATGGCTCTGGCCTCGGTAAATACCCTTTGCCATTCTTCGGTGCTGAGTTCCTGATGGTACAGGGCGTAATCAACCGGATTGGAGCAGTACGGACACTGCAAAGGACAGGCATAGGTCAGTTCGGCCAGTAACCAGCGGGGGGTGTTGTGGGTGTGGGTAGGTGAACTCATCAGTAACTAACGGGGTGTGTTCGGGTTTTATTTATTTTCCAGAGCCTGTCGTTGGATGTCCATCAGGCGTCGTATGCCTTGTTCGGCCAGGCCAAGCATGGCATCCAGTTCTTCCCGGCGGAACGCATGGCCTTCAGCCGTACCCTGCAACTCGATAAATGCACCGGCATCGTTCATGACTACGTTCATGTCGGTTTCGGCTTCGCTGTCTTCGTTGTAGTCGAGATCCAGTATGGGAATTCCTTTGTAAATGCCCACTGATACGGCAGCTATCTGGCCGTGCAGCGGGTTGGATTTAAGTTTGCGCTGTTTGATGAGTCGTTCCACCGCCAAAGACAAGGCGACATAACTTCCGGTGATGGAGGCTGTGCGGGTACCGCCATCGGCTTGCAGAACATCGCAATCTAAAGTGAGGGTGCGTTCACCCAGTGCGTTGAGGTCAAGCGTGGCCCGCAAGGCGCGTCCGATCAGACGCTGAATTTCCATGGTTCTGCCCCCTTGCCGTCCTCGGGAGGCTTCCCGCTGGGAACGTTCGTGAGTGGCTCTGGGCAGCATGCCGTATTCAGCGGTGATCCAGCCGCACCCCTTTCCTTTGAGAAAGGGTGGAACCCGGTCTTCTATGCTGGCCGTACACAGCACTCGGGTATCGCCATACTCAACCAGTACTGAGCCTTCCGCGTGTTTGGTGTAGTGGCAGTTAAGAATGATGTCGCGCAGTTCATCGGGGTTTCGGCCGCTAGGTCTCATGGGTAGTCTCTCAAGTTGGAAAATTGCGGGAGTATATAGGAAATGCGGGCAAGCGTTCGGTGTTTGCATTCAAACCGCTGACCACTTGTTGATAACGGTTATCATCTGGATTATGATGAATCCACGCCCGAATACGGGCACTTTTACCAGAGCTGAGGTGATTATGTATATCTGCATCTGTAGTCAAGTCACGGACGGTCAAGTTAAAGCAACCGTCAAAGAAAAGGGGATGACCCGTGTACAGGAGGTTTGCCGGGAACTGGGCATTTGCAATCAATGTGGAAAATGCGCGAATGAAGTCAGGCGGCTTGTGGTTGACTGTCAAGAGCCGTTGCAAACGCCACACGTTCGCGCTGTGGATGGACTCAGAAGCCGTCTGCACCTGGTGGATCGCACGGGCTACGCCAGTTGTGCGGTCGGTAACGGCTAAGTCAGCGTTCACTCCCGCCGGCAAACATTCGGTAGGCCGGGTTTTCAGTCTCTTCTCGCCAGGCAAAAGTCATGGATTCAAGAAACTCACGGAACTGCGCTCGTTCGGCAGGCTTTACCTGTAGCCCTATCAACACCCGTCCATAGGCGGCACCGTGGTTGCGGTAGTGGAACAGGCTGATGTTCCAGCGTCCACCCATCGTGGTAAGGAATTTAAGCAAAGCACCCGGTCGTTCGGGAAATTCAAAGCTGTACACCACTTCATCCATGAGTTTTGGGGCGTGTCCTCCTACCATGTAGCGGATATGGTCTATAGCCAGTTCGTTACCGGTCATGTTGGTAACGGTGTATCCGGCTTCACTGAGTTGCTGCATCAAGTTTTCGCGGTCGTTGCCGGTTCCGCTGATTTCTACCCCCAAAAACACTTGAGCCGCCTGGCAATCAAAATAACGGTAATTGAATTCGGTGATGCCACGGCGGCCCAAGGTTTCGCAGAATGTTAGAAAACTGCCCGGTTGCTCAGGAATGGTGACGGCTAGCAGCAGTTCCCGTTGTTCCCCCATCTGAGCACGCTCGGCTACATGACGCAGGCGATCAAAGTTGATATTGGCACCGCTTTCTATGGCGATCAGGCACTGATTACTGATGCCCGTTTGCTCTATGTATTTCTTCATTCCGGCGATACCCAAGGCTCCGGCCGGTTCGGCTACTGAGCGGGTGTCATCAAATATGTCTTTGATAGCCGCGCAGATTTCATCGGTATTGACCGTAATCACGCCATCTACATAGTGCTGGGCAATACGAAACGGTTCTGCTCCGGCCTGCTTGACGGCCACACCATCTGCGAACAAACCCACCTGTTTGAGTATTATCCGTTCACCCGCTTGCAAAGCTTGATTCAGGCAGTCAGCATCGTCTGGTTCAACCCCGATTACTTTGATGTCGGGCCTGACAAACTTGACGTAAGCGGCAATTCCGGCGATTAACCCTCCGCCGCCGACCGGGACGAAAATCGCGTGTATATCTCCGTCGAAGGGCCGGTAATGGCGAATTTGTCTCAGGAGTTCCATGCCTATTGTCCCCTGTCCGGCGATGACTTCGGGATCATCATAGGGGTGCACGAAAGTCAGTTTTTGTTCCATGCCGAGTCGCTTGGCGTATTCATAAGCTTCATCGTAGGAATCGCCACACAGCAAAGTCTCGCCGCCGCGTTGTTGTACGGCCTTGATCTTGATTTCCGGTGTGGTGCAGGGCATGACGATCAGCGTTCGTATGCCCAGTTTCTGCCCGGCCAAGGCGACCCCTTGGGCGTGATTGCCGGCTGAGGCGGCGATCACTCCGGCCTTTCTGGAGGCGGAATCCAGGCTGGCGATTTTGTTATAGGCCCCCCTTAGCTTAAAGGAGAAGACCGGTTGCAGATCCTCACGCTTGATGTACAGGGCGTTGCCGTAACGACGCGACAGCATGGGGGCATGATCCATGGGCGTTTCGATGGCTACATCATAAACTCGGGCGCGGAGGATGCGTTCTATGTAGGATTGCAGCATGTTGGTGGGTGGGTTTAAATGTTCCATGGTCTTCCGTGAGGTGTATGGGGTTGCCGTGACAGAGTGCCCGTGGCCCGGTTATCATGATTTGGGTGCGGTTCACCTGATAGGGAATCGCTATGATATTGGTTTCACTATAGGAGCAACAGAAGAATATGACACAAGATGAATTGAAACGTAAGGTGGCCGAAGCGGCTTTGGACTATGTGAAAAATGTTTCTGTGCTGGGGGTTGGCACCGGATCAACCGTCAATTTCCTGATCGAATTGCTGGCGGAATGCAAGCAAACTCTGGAAGGTGCGGTGTCCAGTTCCGAAGCCACAACAGCCAGACTGCAAAAATTGGGCATTCCGGTGTTGGATTTGAATGATGTGGGTACGCTGGAAATTTATGTGGATGGGGCTGACGAGATCAATGCCCATCTGCAAATGGTCAAAGGCGGTGGCGGTGCTTTGACTCGCGAGAAGATCATAGGGGCCGCCAGCCGGAAATTCATCTGTATTGCCGATGAGACAAAATTTGTCAGCGTGCTGGGGAAATTTCCTCTGGCGGTGGAAGTAATCCCGATGTCTCGCAGCTTTGTGGCGCGTGAGTTGGTCAAGCTGGGTGGACAACCACAATGGCGAGAGCACTTTGTTACCGACAACGGCAACCATGTCGTAGATGTGCACAATCTTGCCATTCTGGATCCAGTAGAGATGGAGGAGACCATCAACAATATACCGGGCGTTATTACCAACGGACTGTTCGCCATGCGGCGAGCGGATATGGCCTTGTTGGGAAGTCAGGAAGGGATACGTGTTATTCAGTAACCGGGGTTAAACGATAAGGATGATCGGGGGGGTATTTGCCCCCCATTCATCGTGTGTAGTCAGGTTAGTTATCGGGTTGGCATCTGCATTTCCCGGAAGCCAGGGCGGCGGAAACCTAAAAGACGCTCCAGCCAGTATTGGCCATTGAGTGCCGATACGATGACTTGTCCGCGTACACTGCTGGAATGTACAAACGCATCATTGCCGATGTAAATGCCTACATGAGAGTACGGTTCCCCGGTGGTATTGAAAAACACCAGATCTCCGGGTTGGCGGATGCCTTGATCAATCTGCAACAAATGATTGGCCATTTGCCTGGCGGTACGCGGCAAACGTAAACCATACCTGGAAAAAACGTGCTGAACGAAACCACTGCAATCGAAGCCTTCATTAGGTGATTCCTTACCCCAACGATACGGTGTGCCTCTGAGGGTCATGGCATAGTTCACTACGGCTTTTCGCCCGGTGACGCTCATGTCCTGCCCCGGCGAGACGACAGGAGACTTCTGAGGACTGCTTGCACAACCCGCCAACAAGCCTAGAATAAATGCAACCAACGCACATGATCTTGCTTTGATCCGCATAAAGTTACCGTAACAAAAAAAATATTGCGGGGTTTTTGGTAATACTGTGAAGTTTGCTTGCAGCAGGGGGAATCTGGAATACTTTAAGTATTCTGATATAGGGGCGGGATTTTAAGACGTTTATGGAAATACCGGCAATTCAATCCGGCTAGTGCTTTAAGCTATAAAATGCAGACTGTGGCAAGTGTGAGAAACCATTTACTATCAAATAAGATGTAGTGGCGTGTAATAAACTCTCAAACTTGCCACAATCAGGGCAATTATTCTGGTTTGTTGTCCTGATCGTTGAAAACCCAACGAACAAACAGAAAACCGATCACGATGATCGCGATGGTTACAGTGATACCCATTGGGGATCTCATTTTTTCAACTAAATCAAGTATGGCTCCCATTTTTCAACTTACCTTCGCTTTGGTTTTATTAAAAATCTTGTGTATGCCGCCATAGACATGGCGTGCCGCTATATTAACGCTTGCTGGCTGACTGTCAAGAGATACGCCGGACACACCGATGATTTGCCAGTCGAATGTTGGGATGTGACGGGAAGAATTCATTTGTCAAGTCGCCAATAATCCTGATTGAGCGGTAACACCGGGTGTCAGGAGGTTATTTTTTGGCCGTGTTGCCAGACTTCACGATGTTGATGCCCTTGAGCAGATTTAGTGCTTCATTGAGCGGATAATCC
>JBPCSC010000454.1:0-11757 GCA_051007495.1 Methylococcaceae bacterium
GTTTGCACCTACAGGGTAGTGAGGAGAATCAAGCCAGGGTCATAATGAATTATTACTCAATGCCATAAATCAAAACACCAACACGGTCAATGTGTTCTTTTAATGCCTGATTTTTCAATTCCTTATAATTGTGTAAATCAACAGAACAGGGCAAATCCGAATCATCCAGTTCAAGCAGGATATCGGAAATTAAAAAACGGTCAATGTCTTCGCCAAACACAACCAAATCAATATCGCTACGATCATTAAAAGTACCTTTTGCCCTTGAACCGTACAACTTGACAGATTGAATTGCCGCATATTTTCTGAATATCTTCGCCAATAATTCGATCTGTACATTTGTTAATCCTGTGTCGTTCATAAACTGTTATATTCCATCAGTAATTTCAAATGCCAATCTTCCAGCATGGGCAAGTATTCATCAGCAATTGATTTAATGACGGCCTCAAATTTCACGAAATCGTAAGTATGGCTCATCAGGTTTCTGTCGCCAATCATCTTTAACCATGTTTCCGGCGCATCAATATATTTTGCGGCAAAGGCTTGTCGAACAACGGCTTTAGGTGAAATCTGGTTTAACACGATACCGTCGTGTTCCATTTTATCTTTTAATACTTTCCAGGCGAGTTCAAAGGTATATTCAAACCGCTGAATAATGCCCTCTTTTTCCAACTGTTTGAGCGAAGAAATATCGCTTTCCATCGCTTCCCGCAATAGCAAAAAAGCTCGATTGAAATTATTAAAGCGTTGTTTCCAGCGTATATCTTGAGTTGAGGTATTTGTCATGATAATAACCCTTGTTTAACGAAAGGACACCGGCTTTGTTTTCATCACAAATCGTTCACCAAAGCTTGCAATGGGTTTATTACGGATTCCTTTCTGCAATAAAGATAAGCCGGTTTATGGGGGCGAATGAGTTTGCACCTACCGGGTAGTGCGAATGAATTCGCACCTACAGGATAGTGCGAATGTGTCGCACGTACAGGATAGTATTCATTAGCGTATACCGACCAGTTCGCCCAGTTCTTTGATGCTGCGGGGAAAATCTACGGCGTCTTCTACATTTTGCCTGAGGAAGTTCATGATGCCGGGATTCATGTTGATGGCTTCGTCTATGCGAGGATCTGAGCCTTTTTGATATACGCCTACACTGACCAGGTCGCGGTTTTGTTGATAAAGGGAATAAACCTGCTTGAGTCTGCGAGCACCGGCCAGGTGTTTGGGATCCACGATTTCAGTCATAACCCGGCTTACCGAGGCTTCTATGTCTATGGCGGGGTAATGGCCGGAATCCGCCAGGGCACGGGACAACACGATATGACCGTCCAGTATGCCGCGTGCGGCATCGGCGATCGGGTCGTTGGTGTCGTCCCCTTCGGCCAGCACGGTGTAAAAGGCGGTGATTGATCCGCCGTCTTCGTCGCCATTGCCGGCCCGCTCTACCAGTTGTGGAATTTTGGCAAACACTGAGGGCGGGTAGCCTTTGGTGGCAGGGGGTTCATCAATGGCCAAGGCAATTTCACGCTGGGCCTGGGCAAAGCGGCTGAGGGAGTCCATCAGCAACAGCACATTTAATCCTTCGTTACGAAAATACTCGGCAATGCTGGTGGCCAGCATGGCACCGTGCAAACGCATGAGCGGCGGATAGTCGGCCGGTGAGGCTACCACTACGGCGCGTCGTCGGCCTTCCTCGCCTAAAATCTTTTGTACAAATTCGTTGACTTCGCGGCCACGCTCGCCGATTAGCCCCACGACCACCACATCGGCATTGGTGTAGCGGGTCATCATGCCCAGCAAAATACTTTTGCCCACGCCGGTTCCGGCAAACAAGCCCAAGCGTTGGCCACGCCCTACGGTTAACAGCGCGTTGATGGCCCGCACACCGACATCCAGAGGCTCGTGTATGGGCTTGCGGGAGAGTGGGTTGATGATGGTGCCGGTCAAAGAGACTTTGTTGTCGGCAATGATGGGTCCTTTGCCGTCTAGTGGTTTGCCGGCACCGTCTATGACTCGCCCCAGCAGGTTCATGCCTACCGACACGGTAGATCCGTGGCTGGACGGCGTGACGCGACAACCTGGCTCCAGGCCCTGGATGTTGCCGGTAGGCATCAGAAACAGGCGTTCCCCGGAAAAGCCGACGACTTCGGCTTCTACGCTTTTGCCTGGGGAGATGCTGACGATGCAGCGTGCCCCAATGGGCGCACGACAGCCTACGGCTTCAAGGGTCAAACCGACCATGCGGCTAAGCCGACCGGCTACCACTATTGGTGTAGGTTCTGCCACACGCTGCCGGTAGACGGACAGCTTGTTTAACCAGCGGGCGTTATGGGTTTCTCGGGTGTCCGGGGTCATCATCAGGCTGGATCTTCTTCTTGTTCGCCACCCAGCAACTGGCTGATGGCTGTGGCCAGTCTCTTTTCGACGGTCGCGTCCATGAAGGAGTTTTCGGTGGTGATCTGGCAGCCACCCGGGGTGATTTCGGAAGATTCGGCTATTTTCCAGCGGGGCAGGTTTTCATCTGCCTGAAGGCTGGCGCGGGTGCGTTCGACATCGGCAGGATTGAGGTGCAAGGTGACTCGGCGGGCGGAAGCAGGCAACAGTTTGAGCGCACCTCGTATCAGGCTGGTGATTTGTTCCGGTTGGGTGTTGAGTTCACGCCGTATGAGTTGTCGGGCAATGGCGATGACCAACTCAACCAGTTCATGCTCTACCTGTTCATCCATTTCAGCCAGAGGTTCGTCCAGGCAGTCGATCAATGCGGGGAAGCGGTCACGGGTGGCTTCCATTTCGGCTTTGCCGGCTTCCAGACCTTCAGTGTGTCCGGCGGCATAGCCGCTTTCGTGTCCTTCCTTGTGGCCTTGCTCCAATCCTTCTGTGTGTCCTTTTTCCTGGCCTTCACGGTGTCCTGCTTCCAAACCTTCCTGCATACCCTGTGCGTAGGCTTCATCGTAAGCCTGCTTTTGCATGGCTTCGATTTCTTCCGCCGTGGGGATATACGGTGGCTCAATGATTTCTTCTTCTACAGGTTCGGGCGGCGGTGGGGCGGATTTTTCTTCATCCCCAACCAATGGCCACTCCCAGCGGCTTAAGGTGGCGAGTTCCTCACGCGTGAAGCTTCGGTCATTAGATGAATTCATCTCCGCCACCCAAGGTTATCTCGCCGGAATCAGCCAGGCGGCGGGCTACACCCAGGATTTCCTTCTGTGCCGTTTCCACATCACT
Source organism: Methylococcaceae bacterium (assembly GCA_051007495.1). Classification (GTDB taxonomy): domain Bacteria; phylum Pseudomonadota; class Gammaproteobacteria; order Methylococcales; family Methylococcaceae; genus CAIVXW01. The sequence continues at coordinate 3,223 of JBPCSC010000454.1, forward strand.
CAGACGGGCCGGGGCGGCGGCATCCAGATCATCTCTGAGCATTTCGGCGGCACGCCGCGACATGTTGGTAAATATCTTTTCCTTGAATGATTCATCCGCGCTCCTAAGGGCCAGCAGCAAGGTATCGTTGGTGATTTCACGCAGCAGCGTTTGTATGCCTCTGTCGTCGATGTCGGCGATATCGTCGAATACGAACATCTTGTCTTGTATGGCTTGACTCAGATCGGGGTTGGTCTCGGAGATGCGTTCCAGTATGAGTGCTTCTATGCTGCTGTCGATGAAGTTGAGGATGTTGGCCGCTGTATCTACACCGCCAATAGTGGATGACTTGATGTTGGTCGCGCCGCTGAGTTGTTTTTCCATGATGTCGTCGAGTTCACGCAGGGCACTGGGTTGTACCCCTTGCAGAGTAGCCACACGCATCATGACATCGGGGCGGGTGCGTTCGGGCAGATGGGCCAGGGTTTCTGCGGCCTGGTCGGCATCAATCAGAGACAGAATAATGGCGATGATCTGGGGGTGTTCCAGGCGAATCAAATCGGCGATGGCTCTGGGATCCATCCATTTGAGTTGTTCCAGACCCTTGCTGTTTCGACCCAGCAGGATGCGGTCAATGACGTTACTGGCTTTGTCGGAACCCAGTGCCTGAGTCAGCATGTCCCGGATGTAATCATCTGAATTAACACCCAGGGCGGTTTGATTGCGGATGTCGCCTATGAATCGTTCCAGTACCGAGTCAATCATGTCAAACGTGACATCTCGCAATTCGGCCATGGTGGCACCAATTTGCTGCACTTCCTTGGGCGACATGTGTTTGAGTACCTCGGCGGCACGATCCTGGCCGATAGTCAGCAGAAACAAAGCCGCCTGCTGGGTATCATCAAGATTTTGGGGAAGTTGTTCAGGCATCGGTGTTCAACCACTTTTTCAATACTTGAGCGACACGGGCAGAGTCCTGGTCGATCAGTTTTTGTACAAACTCCAAACGCTTTTCGTAGCTTTGGGGTGATTCCAGCATCAGAAGATCATCAGCAACCGCAAGACCAAGCACTTTGGAATCGGCACCTCCTTCCTGTGTGAGTTCGGCCTGGCGCAGTTCGGCAGCGGCCTGGGCAGCGGCCAGTTCGGCTTCGGCTTTTTCTGTTTCCACGCCTTTTCCAACCAAACCTTTGATGATGGGGCGCAAGACCGCGAATACTATCACCAGCATCATCAAAACTGCCAAGACCGCCTTGATGAGGTTCCAGAACCAGGGTTGTTCCCAGATGGGTGGAGGAGGCTCGATTTCTTCGCCTCTGAACGCGGCGTTGGTCACCGTGACCCGATCTCCGCGCACCGGATCATAACCCACCGCCTCCTTGACCAGATTGGAAAACCGGGTGATGTCTTCTTCGCTCCAGGCCTGTATGTTGGTGGTGCCGTCGGGCAGGAATAAATGCTGGTTGTCCACCACCACCGCCACAGTAAGCCGCCGTAAAACCCCGGTACCCAGACGGGAATGGCTGATGGTTTTGTCCAGTTCGTAGTTGCGAGTCGCGCTGCGGGTGGCGTTGCCGGCTTGGTCGGTTCCTCCCTGACCGCCGGGCTTTTTGGCTTCTTCAGGCGCGGTGCCCGCCGCTGGAGGCTGGTTGGACAAGGCCCCAGGCACACCTTGGGCGGTGTTGTTCCGGCTTTGTTCTTCGCTGGTTTGTTCACTGCGAAGTGCCGGCATATCCGGGTTGTATAACTCCTGAGTGCGTTCAGTGACGGTAAAATCGACATCAGCGGTGACTTGGGTACGCATGCCCTGAGTCCCCACCACAGGGCTTAAAATGTTTTCGATGCGCTCAATCAGGTGTTCTTCAAGCTGCCGCCTGAAATCAAACTGTTGCTCCATCTGTTTGGCATTCAAGGCTGATTCGTTGAAATTATCACGGCTGAATAGTAATCGGCCTTTTTGGTCGACGACGCTGATTTGAGAAGGATCAAGCTGGTAAACGCTGGCTGAAACCAGATGCACGATGGCTTCTACCTGGCCGGGTTCCAGGGCGCGTCCTGATTTGAGGTCAATTACCACGGAGGCACTGGGCTTTTTGGGCTGACGCACAAACACCGATTCCTTAGGCAAGGCCAGATGTACCCGCGCCAGTTTTACGCCTTTGATCGTCATGATTGAACGGGCAATTTCTCCCTCCAGTGCCCGCTGATAACGCGCCCCTTCCATAAGCTGGCTCATGCCCAGACCGGTGTCTTTTTCCATCAATTCAAAACCGGCGGTGCTTTCTTTGGGCAAACCCAAGCCCGCCAGTTTGAGCCTGACCTCATGGACTTTGTCTTCAGGCACGGCAATGCCACCATTCTCGGGTTGGATCCGGTAGGGGACATTCATTTTCTGTAGGGCTTCGATGATTTCAGCGGCTTCTTTTTCCGGTATCTCCCGAAAAAGATTGGCAAATTCAACCCGCTGTGACCACAGCACAGCCGCCACGATGACCGCAGCAGTCAACGCAATGACCAATATGATGCTGACTTGTTGCCCACGAGGAAGCTCCATCCAGCCCCGTATGAGGGGGGGATAGTTTTTTTGATTGGCAGCGGCATCGGCTTCCGCAGTGGCGGGAGTCAGGCTGTTGTTTTCGCCAGTGCTGATTTCCATTGAGGGTTATTCGGGGTTAAAAGGGAACGGGCTACATGGGCATATTCATGACTTCCTTGTAGGCATCCACCAGTTTGTTTCTGACTTGTAGCATAGATTGAAAAGCCAGACCTGATTTTTGTCCGGCCAGCATCACTTCAGACAGATTAACGTCAGGATCACCCCTCTCGAACGCTCTGGCCATTTGCCCGGCATATTGCTGGTGATTGTTGACGGTATCTATCGCGCCCTTGAGTACTGAACCAAAGTCGACGGCAGGGGTGGCGTGTACGGTGGTACTGCGAATCTGATCCTGCATGATGCGGATCTGCGACAGTACGCGGTTGATTTCTAAGTCGCTCATGAGTGTAGGCTCCTGCATGAAAAGGGATGCAGCAAGCCTTACGCAACTTACAGGCCAAATATAAACGTCAGATTATCGGCAGCCGCAGGATTCAGTCAGGGGTTCAGTACGCGGTTTCATCTCCCCTCAGCCCGAATTTACGCAGTTTCTCGGTGAGGGTGGTGCGACGCATACGCAAGCGGGTGGCGGCATGGGCCACCACTCCGTTTGACTCCTCCAGTGCCTGACGAATCAGTTCGCATTCCATTTGATTCAGGTGTTCTCTAAGGTCTAGCCCTTCTTCCGGCAAACGCAAGGACATGTGGTTGGGATCGCCCAATTCCTGATGGGCTGCCGACAGTGCCAATTTTTCGTCATCCAACCCACTGGCTTGGGTCAGAGGGTTTTGCATTAACTCAGACGGGTCGAAGTATCGCTGGAATTTCTCAGGCAGGTCTTTAAGTTCTACCGTTTGGTTGGGGAACATAATCACCATGCGTTCCATTAAATTGGCCAGTTCTCGCACATTACCGGGCCAGTGATGTCGTTGCAGTGCTTCCATGGCCAAGGGTGCCAACCCGATTTCACCCCGGTTTTCTGCCTTGAAACGCTTGAGCAGATCATCCACCAACAACGGAATGTCTTCCACCCTGTGCCTTAAGGCCGGCACTTCTATGGGAAAAACATTGAGGCGATAAAATAAATCTTCCCTGAAGCGGTTTTGGGCGATCTGATCTTCGAGATTGCGGTGGGTGGCGGCAATGATGCGCACATCGCAAGACAAGGTTCGGTTGCTGCCTACGCGCTCATAAGTGCGTTCCTGAAGCACCCTGAGCAGCTTAACCTGCATGGCCAGGGGCATATCGCCGATTTCATCCAGAAACAGGCTCCCGCCTTCGGCCAGTTCAAAACGCCCCTGGCGGGCGGTCAACGCACCGGTGAACGCGCCCTTTTCATGGCCAAACAATTCGCTTTCGAGTAACTCACCGGGTATGGCCCCGCAATTGATGGGGACAAAGGCTTTGCCTTTTCGGGGTGAGCAGTGATGCAGATTGCGGGCGATCACTTCCTTGCCGGTACCGGATTCGCCGAGTATCAACACCGTGGCGTCGGAATCCGCCACCTGACGGATGAGTTGGCGGGTGTGTTGAATGGCCTCGCTGAAGCCGGTCAGGTTGCGGAATAGTTCGGGTGTTCGGGCGGGTGTTTTTTCAGTGCGTAGCTTGATGACGTGATCAAGACCCGCCTTGAACACCGGCAGGGTGGTAGGCCAGTGCAGCAATCGGGCAATACGGCCGGCTTCCAGTGCGGCACTATTGGAGCGACCGGCCGATTTTTCTGTGATCGCTACCACCGGCAACAGGGGTAAATCCTGGTTCAACCAGGAGAGCATGGACTCAAACTGAGTGTCCGCAATAAAGAACACGCAGAGAAAATCGGCATGAGCCTCTCCCACGAAGGATAAAGGTTCCAGTACACGCACTTCGTAGTCGAGAAAACCGAGCACGGCAGACAATTCGTGGAACGCTCCTGTTTCAGATTTGACCAGTAAAACACGATGCGTACCCATCAAATTTAAAGCTCCATCAGAGTGGTTGGATATAGTTTGGATGAGGGAAAACCGTAGGTATGGAGCCAAAGGCCCTGTAGGGCCACGCCAATCTTGGCATTGAAGTTTAACCATCCCATCTTCAGCGTCAACCATAAACCAGAGTGGTTTGGCCATTCTCATTATGGCCACCGCATGGCGTTCACGCCTTTTGGTATGGCTGGATTCCCCGCTCGAACCGACACCCTCTGGTACGGCCTCCTCGCCGCCCATGCCTAAAAATTGTGTATGATTGCCGCCCCTTTAACTCCTCTTAACTCAGGCTGTTTACGGAATACCATCGTGTCCAGTACATCATCCAGACCTCGCGTCACTGTCGCGAGCATCATCGAGCAGGATGGCAAATTCCTGCTGGTTGAAGAACTCACCCCGAACGGCCTGCCGGTGTTCAATCAACCGGCCGGCCATGTTGAGGCCGGTGAAAGCCTCATCGACGCCGCCATCCGCGAAACTTTGGAAGAAACCGCCTGGCAGTTTCAGCCGGATTATTTAGTGGGCTGTTACCTGTGGGGGCGAGCGGCTGAATCCATCCACTACCTGCGCTTTGCATTTGCCGGTTCTGTGCGGGATCACGATCCAACACGCGCTCTGGACGACGGCATACTCAGAGCCGTCTGGCTTAATCTTGAGGAACTCCATCAAACCCGTGATCGCCACCGCAGCCCTTTGGTATTGTGCAATGTTCTTGATTATCTGGCCGGTGAGCGCGTACCGCTCTCTGCCCTCAAATATCTGACGGACTAACCCATGCGTATCGTCACCGGACTATCAGGCGGGGTGGATTCCTCCGTGACGGCCCAGCGTTTGTTGGCGCAAGGTCACGAAGTGACAGGGTTGTTCATGAAGAACTGGGATGAAGATGACGGCACCGAATACTGCACCGCCAAGGCCGATCTGGCCGATGCCCAGGCGGTGTGTGATCGTTTGAAAATCCCCTTGCACACGGTCAATTTTGCGGCTGAGTATTGGGATCACGTCTTCGAGATTTTTCTGGCTGAATACGCCGCCGGACGCACCCCCAACCCTGACATCCTCTGCAACCGGGAAATCAAGTTCAAAGCATTTCTCGATTACGCCAAAACCTTGGGGGCAGACAAAATCGCCACCGGCCATTATGCCCGCATTGATGAGTGCCAAGGCCGGTTCCGGCTGCTGAAAGGGGTGGATGCCGACAAGGATCAAACCTATTTCATTTACACGCTGGGGCAATCTCAACTGGCCGAGACCTGGTTCCCGGTGGGTGATTTGATCAAACCGGAAGTCAGAGCCATGGCCGCTGCCGCCGGGTTTGGCAATGCCACCAAAAAAGACAGCACCGGTATTTGCTTTATAGGTGAGCGTCGCTTCAAGGATTTTCTGCAACGTTACCTCCCGGCCCAACCCGGCGACATCAAAACCCCTGAAGGCGAGTGCCTCGGCCAACATGAAGGCCTGATGTATTACACCCTGGGACAACGGCGCGGATTTGGCGTGGGCGGCATCAAAGGGGCAGACCAGCAAGCCTGGTATGTGCTGCGCAAAGATCTGGCTGAAAACGTGCTCATCGTAGGTCAAGGCCACGATCACCCTTGGTTGTTCAGTTCCTGGCTGGAAACCGCACACCTGGATTGGTGCTCCGGTCACCCCCCATCTGACCCCATGAACTGCCACGCCAAAATCCGGTATCGCCAGGCCGATCAAGCCTGTAGCCTCCAACCCCTGCCTGCGGGGCGTTATCGGGTGAACTTCACCCATCCACAACGCGCCATCACGCCGGGTCAGTCGGTCGTGTTCTACAACGGCGATGAATGTCTAGGTGGCGGCATCATCGAACACACCGGCTAACACCCCAAACATCGCCGATTTTCAACCCTCATCCACACAGGTTTACATTCCAACCATGTCATTAACCCACATCTCCCCCATAGACGGCCGTTATGCTGCCCAAACCCGGCCTTTAAGTTCGCTGCTGAGTGAATACGGCCTGATCCGTTTTCGGGTTCAGGTTGAAATTGGCTGGCTGATGGCGTTATCACAGGAACCGGTTCTGAAAGAAATACCCCCCCTGAATGCCGACGCGCTGAGTTTTCTGAATACCCTGTGCAGAGATTTTTCCGAAGCCGATGCCGAACGGGTCAAAGCCATAGAAAAAACCACCCACCACGACGTAAAAGCCGTTGAATATTTTCTCAAAGAGAAAATAGCCCATCACCCCGAACTGGCACAGGTAGGTGAATTCATACACTTTGCCTGCACCTCGGAAGATATAAATAATCTGGCTTATGGTTTGATGCTTAAAACCGCCCGGGATGAAGTCATGCTGCCCTTGATGCGGCAACTGACTGACATCATCGTTAACAAAGCCAAAGAATGGGCCGGCCATCCCATGCGGTCACGCACCCATGGCCAATCGGCTACTCCCACCACTGTGGGCAAGGAACTGGCCAATGTGGTGGCGCGTTTGCAGCGGCAAATCCGGCAAATTGAAGCGGTGGAAATACTCGGCAAGATCAACGGTGCAGTAGGCAACTACAACGCCCATACCGTCGCGTACCCTGATCTGGACTGGCCGGTTTTTGCCCAGCGGTTTGTAGAATCCTTGGGGCTGGTATTCAACCCCTACACCACTCAAATCGAACCCCACGATTATCTGGCCGAATGTCTGCACGCCCAAAGCCGGTTTAATACCATATTGATTGATTTCAACCGGGATGTTTGGGGGTATATTTCCCTGGGGTATTTCAGCCAGAAAACCATAGCGGGCGAAGTGGGTTCTTCCACCATGCCGCACAAAGTAAACCCCATAGACTTCGAAAACGCCGAAGGTAATTTAGGGCTGGCCAATGCCTTATTCGAACACCTGGCCGGCAAACTGCCTGTTTCCCGCTGGCAGCGCGACCTGACCGATTCCACCGTGCTGCGGAATCTTGGAGTAGGTCTGGCGCATACCCTTATTGCCCTGAATTCCACAATTAAAGGTATGGGTAAACTGGAACTCAACAGCGCGGCACTGGAAGCCGATCTGGCTGAAAACCTGGAAATTCTGGCCGAACCGGTTCAAACCGTAATGCGCCGTTATGGTATCGAACAACCCTACGAGAAACTCAAAACCATGACCCGTGGACGCAAACTGCAAGCGGCAGACTGGACCGCTTTTATTGAAAGCCTGGACATTCCCGCAGAAGCCAGAACCCGGCTATTAACTTTAACCCCCCGCGAATACACCGGATATGCCGAACGCCTGGCCTTGCACATCGGAGAATCAAAGGTATGAAATTACACTATGCAGGGATAATGCTGCTAAGTTTATTATCCACCTGGGCCTGGGCCGCCCCGACCACTCCCGCACAGCGTCTGAATACTTTTCTGCATCGGGCTGAAACCCTGGAAGCCGAATTCACCCAGACTCAAATAGGCGAGAACGGCCAAACTACAGGAAAAAACGCCACCGGAGTATTTTATCTGATGCGTCCGGGTAAATTCAGATGGGATTACCGAAAACCTTATCGGCAGGAAATCGTCTCCAGCGGCAGCAAGGTATGGTTTTATGATGTAGACCTGGAACAGGTCACGGCCAAACGGATCAACCAGGCCATAGGTTCCACCCCCGCATTATTATTAAGCGGGGAGATTGAACTGGACAAAAACTTTACTATGGAACAACAAGGAGAAAGCGAAGGCCTGTATTGGATACGATTGATCCCCCGCTCGGAAGAAAGTGGTTTTCGTTATGTCACCATAGGACTGGATGGCGAAACCCTGGCCGGCATGGAACTCAGCGACCAGTTCGGCCAACTCACCCGCATTTATTTCAGCCACGTCACCACCGGCAAACGCCTTGCACCCGAATTATTTGAATTCAAACCCCCGGCGGGTGTGGATGTATTTGAAGACAAATAATAGGCTCGTAGTACCGCCTTTAGGCGGAATTACAGGCTCGTAGTACCGCCTTTAGGCGGAATTACCAGGCTCGTAGTACCGCCTTTAGGC
>JBPCSC010000455.1:0-5128 GCA_051007495.1 Methylococcaceae bacterium
TCCAGGTACGAGCGACCTGATTCTCAACGGACAGCCTGGCGGCTACGACAGTTGCCCGGCTTATCTGATGGGTCAGTTCTCGCCTTCTGGTTCACCCGCACCGGGTAATCAGGTGTACGGTAAGACCACCCTGGATGTATCCAGCTGTCGTCAAGATCTCAGGCAAGACTTCTACCGCAACAACACCAAGTTGCAGTTTGATGTTTGGAAGTTTGATGAAACCCGCTTGACCGGGGCTTATCACTGCGCCAACAGTTTTGCCGAGACCACCCTGGATGGCATCAACACAGCACCGCAGAACTTCTCGGCGGCCCTGTTGAAAGATGCCGATTACTACCGCGTGCAGGGGGTCAAGAGCACCCAATGCTCAGACTCTGAAACGGCCGGTCTGGTGGGTGTGCAAACCAGCCTGATTCCCGGAATGGGTGCTGTGTCCACCGAACTGGCTGGCTCCAACATGGCCGCCCCAGCCGGATTCATCAAGTGGGATGCTTTCCCCGGGCAGGAAGCACCGGCCGCGCAGTAAGATCATGCAGGCGTTAATCGCTTGAACCCGACGACCCCCTCTCCTGATTGAACACCGGGGAGGGGGTTTTTTTCTGTTCGAGTATCCGTAGTTACCCGGGATGTATGCCTGTATCGAAAGCGGTACAGTTTATCCCGTAGCGGATGCACCTCTTCATGGCGCGTGCCAAGGATGACAATCATGATGCGATTACTACACAGCTATACACATTACAGGGTTTTGGGCGGGGTGATGATGCTCTTGCTCGGATCGGCCTGGGCGTATGCACAAGACGCTTCAACCCCACTCAGAACGCGGATAGAAGCGTATTGGCAGGCCCAGGAACAGGAGGACTGGCACACCTTGTTCGGACTGCTTTCGCCGAATTATTTACACGGTGTATCCGAGGACGATTTCGTGCAGGCCAAGAACAGGCTGGAAAAATTGCGGTTTTCCCACACGGGCGTATACCGCATCGAACAGCAGGGCGAATATGCCTGGGCCGAAGTGGAATATGCCTACAGACCCAGGCAATACGAGCAACTGCCGGCCCGGCAGGCCCGCATCTGGGATGTATGGAAACTGGAGCAGGGTCAATACTATCCCGTCCCTCCCGAGTGGCATCAGGCGGTTCCCGGTTTGCCGCCAGTGGCCAGGGCCAATCAAGAGGAACAGACACTTGCGGCCCGCTTGCACCAGTTCTGGAAAGCCCGTGAGCAACACGATCAGGCTACCTTGTACGGATTGCTGGATCCGGCCTACCGGCGACGGGTTGATTTTGCAACGTTTCGCAAGAGTCGCCCTTTTTATAAATACCTGATCCACACGCTGGACTGGGTGGAGGTTCCTTTGTACGAGCGCAAGGGACGCGCCCGCATCACGTTCACGTATAAGCTGAACGACCCCAGCCTGTCCAAAATGCCGCCGCGTGAAGAATCCTTAATGCAGGAATGGATTAAGGTGGATGAACAATGGTATCGCAGCATTCCGGCAGAACCCGAGACATCGGTTTCTAACCCCGAACGACACGGAGAGAAAGGCGCATGACGATGAAACCAATCAACCGATATGGCCGGTGGATCGCCCTGATGATTCTGTTGTCAGGGGGCAGTGCGTGTTACCGAGGACACGCCACACATACGGATGAATCCGGTAAAGACAAAGAAGCCCCGTTCCAGTTTGAGATGGGAGCGACCGGTCTGCCGCACGGAGGCAAGTGGAAAAGCGTCCCGGTGGTGGTGGATCTTAATCACGATGGACACCCAGACATTGCTGCCCACGTTCGACTGGGCACAGGACCCAGAGTATTTCTGGGAGACGATGCCGGACACTGGCGTGAATCTTCAGAGGGTTTGCAAATGGGACAAACCTCCTGTGGCGGAGGGATAGCCGCCCGCGATGTCAATGCGGACGGTCATATTGATCTGCTGGTGGCCGACCACTGCCACGGACTGTACGTATGGTTAGGCGATGGGGCAGGGCATTGGCAACCCGGCGTCATGGGGCTTAATTCCGAGGCTGCGGTGGCCGAATCCAAAAAACAGATCGACATCAACGTATTCATGGGTACTGAAGACCTGGGCGTGGGCGATGTCGATGAAGATGGAAACCAGGACATCGTGGTGGCGGGTTCTGATCGGGGTGGATTTACGGTTTATCTGGGTGATGGTTCGGGGCTGCATTGGCGACAATCGCCTGCCGATAGCGACGATGGTTTGCCGGGCAGTGTGGATCCCGATTTTGGAGACGGTCAGCAGGGCGGTTGGGCGCAGGATATGACGTTAACCGACATCAATGGCGATGGCCATCTGGATGTCGTAGCGTCTTATTTTGCAGGGCCCAGGGTCTGGCACGGTACGGGCCAGGCGCGGTGGGTAGGAGCTTACAGAGGCTTGCCGCATCCGTTGCTGGGGGGGATTTACCAGCGTTTTTCGATTGCGGACATCAACGCAGACACACGATTGGATGTGGTAGTGGCCAATGATGTCAATGGTGTCGAAACTTTTTTGCAAACCCAAAACGGTACATGGGCAGGTCAGGCAGACCCGTTTCCCGAACTGAGCGGAGGTGCGCATGCCGTGGGTGTGGCCGACGTGGATGGCAATGGTCGGCCTGAATTGCTGGTGGCCGGTACTCTAAGTCAGGCTGCTCAGGCTAGCCGAGGCCTGTTTGTGCTCAGGCAAGACAAAAACGGACATTGGCAACGGATGACCGCCGTCGGCTTGCCTGAATCCGGGATACGGGAAATTTACGGCATTACCCCGGCGGATTTAAATGCGGACGGCAGGATTGATCTGGTTATCACCACCGACGACGCACTGCCCCGCCACGATGTAACACCCGGCGCACTGCCTGCGACAGCCAACCGAGGCTTGCTGGTGTGGATGAATCGTGGGGCGAAGAGTAGTGAGTGAAGGGTGAAATTTGAAGTTTATTAAAGGAGGTACATCATCATGGCAGGGAGGCGGTGGATATGCGGGGTTTTGTGGTGGATTGGGCAGGGCAGTTCAGCGGTTTGGGCGGCTGAGTTTTATCAGAGTAGGCCAGTGCCTGGGTATGTGAGTCCACTACCGGGTTCTCAACTGCGGGTGCAATCCCCGGTTGTCGAGGTGGGGACGCTTCCTGATCGGGAATGGCGGCCTGATCAGTTGCCGCCTGATCGTGTTCCGGTGCTGGATGACCGGATCCAGGGCGATAGTCCTGACGAAATCAGCAGGATACTGAGGGATACTCAAACAAGCGGGTCTTTGACCGCGCCTCTGATCAATGTAGTCGGGTTAAGTACCCGATCCGATCCGCCTGACCCGGTAGGGGATGTGGGACGGAATCATTATGTGCAAATGCTGAATGCGACCTGGTATCAGGTCTTCAGCAAACAAGGACAGGCGTTGACTCCGCCCCGACGTTTGGGTGATCTCTGGTCGGGCTTGCCCGACACACCCGGCAACCGGGCGTGCTATCAGAATCACGGCGATCCTATCGTGGTGTACGACCACCTGGCTAACCGTTGGTGGATGAGTCAGTTTGCCCAGAGCGGGGTGTGGTCTAAAAACGAATTGAAGGCACCGTTTTACCTGTGTGTGGCCCTTAGTGGCAGTTCCAACCCTGTGTCCGGTCGCTGGATACTCTACGCCTTCGAAATGCCGCAACTTCCTGACTACCCCAAAATCGGGGTATGGCCGGACGGATACTACATGTCATCCGCCTTCGGCAATCGCCTGCACGCTACGGTGTTCGACCGGGCACGCATGTTGACCGCATCCCCTACCGCCTATGTTCAGTTTAGTCTGTCCTCGTTGGGTGCTGCAGGCGTACGAGATACCCGGATGTTGCCTGGCGACCTGGACGGCAGGCCGCCGATACCCGGAACCCCCAATTACTTTGTGCGAACGGTCGATGACCGTCAGGATCCGGATTACCCCGTTGATCGCATTGACATCTACGCATTGCACGCCGACTTTTTAAATGGTTTGTTTTCATTCAATAAAGTGAATGAACTGACGGCCAGCCAGGGTCTGGTTGCTTTCGACATCATGAACTGCAATCGGAACGATTCCCTGCCACCCAATATGCGTGACTGCATCCCTCAACCCGATACGGTCGGCACACTGGATGCCCTGTCCAACCGCCCCATGATGCCCTTGAAGTTTCGCCGCCTTGCGAACGGTCGAAAGTTTTTGCTGTTCAATCAAACCATCAATGTGCAAGACGGCTTGCGTTTGGCGGATGGTTCAGTGCCCGGTAAGGAAGTCGCCGGAATTCGCTGGTATCAACTGGAACAGGCGGATACGGGATTCTGGCAGATCGCCACCCAGGGGACTTACACGCCTCAGGCCGCAGTGGTGAACAGCGAAACCGCATTTACCCATCGCTGGATGGGCAGCATGGCCATGGATAAAGCCGGAAACATGGCTTTGGCCTATAACCTGGTTAATAGCGATGAGCGCGAGGGGCGGCGTATGTTTCCGGGTATTGCCTATACCGGTCGTCATTTGGCAGACCGGTCGGATCGCATGACTATGCCCGAGCAATGGATTATGCGGGGAACCCGCATTGAATGGCCTAAAGCCGGAATGCCCATTTTGGGACAACGCTGGGGGGATTACAGCAGCCTCAATGTTGATCCCGTCGACAACTGTACCTTCTGGTACACGCAACATCTGGCCAGTGGCCATCAAGTCTACAAAAAAACCCGTATCGCCAGTTTTCGGTTCGAGGGCTGTTCGACGGGTGGCTAAGGGGCTGGCATCAGTTTTTTTAACTCACAAAGGAGATATGTATGTTGAATGCAGCAAACCGACAGATAAAACCCATGGTTGCGTCCGACCAGACCGTTACCCTGGAAGGAACTCCAGCAGCGGATTGGATGGTGGGCAATATTCTCGACAATATACTGGCAGGCAAAGGCGGAGCGGATACTTTGGAGGGATTGGCCGGTAATGATGAATACCGGCTCGATAATACGAAAGATGTCATCATCGAACAAAAAGAGGCCGGTATTGATTTAGTCGTGACGGCCGTGGGATATACCCTACCCAGTAACGTGGAAAATCTCAGGCTAACGGGTAAGGGTTCGGTGTTTGCGACAGGTAATGAGCTAAACAATATCGTCATGGGCAACTC
>JBPCSC010000456.1:0-5648 GCA_051007495.1 Methylococcaceae bacterium
CTTTCTCGTTCCAACGCTCCTGCGTTGGAATGCGTACGAACCTTTTCCGCCTAAAGGCGGGACTACGAACCTGATCTCTTTTCATTACAGGCCATTTATGTCTTTGAACCCACTCGGCGTGCGCCACATTCTTGAGCGGCATCCGCGTCCCTCTCGCTATTGGATAGCCTACAGTGGCGGGATGGATTCGCATGTATTGCTGCATTTGTGTGCCCAAATGGCTGAAACATCGGATGTTCCGTTCACGGTCGCCCATGTTCACCACGGTTTGCAAAGTGCCGCTGATGACTGGGCCGCCCACTGCCAAAACACCTGCGAACGCTACGCGCTTCCGTGCCACATCATCCGGGTGAATGCCCGCGCCGCGCCCGGTGCAAGCCCCGAGGAAGCCGCTCGTATGGCGCGTTACCAAGCCTTGCAAGCCTTATTGGCTCCGGGAGACATTCTGCTGACCGCCCAACATCAAAACGATCAGGCCGAAACTCTGCTGTTGCAATTGTTCCGGGGATCCGGTCTGGCCGGTCTGGCGGCCATGCCGGAATATGCCCCGCTGTCACCGGGGTTCATCGTGCGCCCCTTGCTGGAATACACCCGTGGCGAACTGCACGCCTACGCCCACTCCGAGCAACTCCAGTGGGTGGAAGACCCCAGCAACCAGGATCAAACCTTCGACCGCAATTTTTTGCGTCAGGCGGTTTGGCCGGTGCTGGAAAGCCGCTGGCCGGGGTTGGCCAGCACCCTGTCCCGCACCGCCGCACATTGTGCCGAAGCGCACCATACGCTGGATGAACTGGCAGAACGCTGGTTGAGCCAGGCTCAGGCAAGCCCCAACACGACCACGCTGGACGTGGAACAGTTGAGTCGTCACACGCGCACCGAACAAACACTGGTGCTACGCGCCTGGCTCAAACGCAATGGGCTAAGGATGATTTCGGCCCGCCTCATCCGCCAGATACAGACCACAGTGATGCACGCTGGCACAGACCGCAATCCGCGTCTGGTTTGGGCAGACGCTGAAATTCGCCGCTACCGAAACACCCTCTACCTGATCGCCCCACCACTCAAACCCCTCACCCCAATCCAGACACCCTGGGACGGATTAACCCCACTGATTTTGCCCGATGACAATGGTCGGCTTGACATCACCCCGGCCATTGGTGCGGGTATCGCTGCCGAACACTGGCAGACGGCCCGCATCCACGTAGGCTATCGCCAGGGTGGAGAATCCATACGCCTGCCTGCACGCCACGTCAGCCATGAACTCAAAAAGTTTTTGCAGGAACAAGGCATCCCGCCCTGGATACGCGAACGCCTTCCATTGATTTACCTCAATGGTCAACTCGCCTCCATAGCGGGACGCTGGACACTGGAACCGTACAACGCTGCGGTCGGCGCATCCTCAGTGCAACTGGATTGGATTTATTGAGCGGAACAATAGCGGGCGTAGTCATTCCCCCGAAAGCGGCACTGGCGTTTCAAAAGCACCGGTCAAGCCGTCGGCTTTGGCATCTCTGTCGGTCAGAGGTTTAAGTCCATACCGTCTTTCTATGAATTTGAGTATTGAAGTCGTATCGTAGCGCGTATGGTCTATGTATCCTTTGCGTGCCAATGGGGAAATGACAATAGCCGGGATACGGGTTCCTGGCCCAAAGGCATCTCCAGGCGGTGGGGGAACATGATCCCAGAAACCACCAAACTCATCATACGTCACGATAATCACGGTATTTTTCCAGAATGGGCTGGTTTTAATCGTTTCGACGATATGTTCCAGTTTGTGGTCGGCGGTGGGTATTGAGGCATATTCCGGATGCTGGGTTTCCGTACCTACCGGTTTATAAAACACAACCTGGGGCAGGTGTTGGGTGGCAATATCCGACATAAGGTCTTTTTCATCCTTGAGATGACGTTTGCGGGCTTCAGTATCCGGTGCGTATTTCTCATAATAAACATACGGTTGATGGTGATACTGGAACTGGCCTGTGGTTTCAATACCGGCCACTGCATCATTCCAACCACCCGCATACCAGGCCCAGCTTATTTTGCGATCGGAAAGACGATCGCCCAGAGTCGGGGCCGTTTGCGGGGGTAATTGAGTCTTTTTGGCTTTGACCGGATCAAACGGCGGATAATAGGGCTGTATGGTAGAAACGGCATACCCTTCAGGAGTGACATCCGGGTCTTTCAGTATGCGTCCGGTAGCCGAATCAATCTGCCATTTACGGAGTTCTTCGGGTGCGTCCTTATATACCGGCATGCAGGCACACGCCAGCCATTGATGATTAAGGAATGAACCCCCAAAAGCCGCCTGGAAAAAATTATCTGCCAGGGTATATTCCCTGGCGTAACGCCAAAGTGCCGTTCCCTCCAGATTATAATGCCCCAAGGTGAGTGCTCCAGCCGAAGATAACTGGGCGAAACGGTCGTTGTTGCCGCCGTTAATCTGCATTTGATGCAGGTAATAACGGTGGGTCAGGTCAGGTGGTGGGTCAGTCAACTTTTGATACTGACCAATATCAAACGGCGCATTGGCCATGCCTACCGGAAAATGAGGCGAAATAATCGACTTGTGATGGGCATCTTTATCCATGACCGGCGGCAGTTCTTTATAAACCCGACCGTATTGATCTACCTGTCTGGGGGCATACTGGGCATCGGCCAGGCCCCGCGCTCCGGGAAACAAACCAAACAAGCTGTCAAAACTGTGGTTTTCCAGGTAAATCACAACGATATGTTCAACCTGACCCAGAGAGTCAGGCTCAGCTTTGGCCATGACCGGATGATAAGACATCAAGAAAATCAAGCCAGAAATTAATGAGTACACGATACGCATAAGGATTCTCAAGGTGAGTGGATGGTGGGGTGAAGACTTGCAAACCGGGTGTTGGTTCGATTGTAGATGGCATGAAGTATAACAAACCGCTACCCCGGATTTTTACTGAATGTATCCCTGTGCCGTAACGCCTATCATGGCGGACGTTCGTCCACTCATCACAAGCGGCCAGGAGGTACCCATGAACACCAGCGCATTTTCAGCCCCCTACGATGCCTTCGTCTTACCCAGCGATGCCCTGCCGATCATCCCTCTGAGAAATCTGGTGCTGTTTCCTGGTGTCATCATTCCCATCAGCATAGGACGAGCCTCATCCATACAGGCGGCGCAATACGCACTCCATCATGAAGGCCCACTCGGCATCGTGTTGCAGCGTGATCCCGGGGTTGATGATCCAGGGCCTAAAGACCTTTACACAGTCGGCACACTGGCTCCACTTTTGCGTTACGTGACCGGAGCGGAAGGACTACACAATATCATCTGTCAGGGTGAACAACGCTTCAGAGTGATCGAATACCTGACCGGTTTACCCTATATGGCTGCTCGTATTGAGCGCGTCACAGAACGGGAAACCCACACCCCAACCATTGAAGCCCGATTATTGCAACTGCGGCATTTGATTGATGAATTACTCAGCCTTTTACCCGAACAACCGGGTGAACTCATTAACGCCCTCAAGCAGGTTACTTCAGGCGGAGTACTGGCCGATCTGGTCACTTCATTTCTGGATTCCCCGGTATCGGATAAACAGGATATTCTGGAAACCTTGAGTATAGAAATCCGACTGGAAAAAGTATCCGGCTTATTGCGGCAACGTCTGGAAGTTTTACGTATCGCCAAGGAAATAAATGAACGCACCCGGCAAAGCATGGATACCCGCCAACGCGAGTTTGTATTGCGGGAACAACTCAAAACCATTAAAAAGGAACTGGGCGAAACCGACGAACGCGGCGAAGATATGGCCGAACTGGAAGCCGCCATCAGCAAAGCCCGTATGCCGGAAGAAGCAGAAAACCAGGCGCGCAAGGAATTAAACCGTTTGTCCCGTATGCCGGATGCCAGCGGGGAGTATTCCATGATACGCACATACATCGACTGGCTAACCGAACTGCCCTGGTCAATCGAAACCCCGGACAGCCTGGATATGGCCCGGGCCAGGAGTATTCTTGATCAGGATCATTTTGGCCTGGACAAAATAAAGCAGCGCGTACTCGAATATATGGCGGTACACAAACTAAACCCATCCGGTAAAAGCCCCATACTCTGTTTTGTCGGCCCGCCCGGTGTAGGCAAAACTTCACTGGGGCAAAGTATTGCCAGGGCTATGGGACGGTCGTTTGTAAGAGTCAGTTTAGGGGGTGTACATGATGAAGCCGAAATACGCGGACACCGTCGCACTTATCTGGGCGCGCTACCTGGAACATTAATTCAGGCCATACGCAAGGCCGAAGCCCGTAATTGCCTGATGATGCTGGATGAAATGGACAAACTGAGTAACAGTTTTCACGGTGATCCTTCCGCCGCCTTACTGGAAGTGCTTGATCCTGAGCAGAATGCCTCGTTTCGCGACCATTATCTGGCCGTTGCCTTCGACCTTAGTCGGGTATTATTCATCGGCACTGCCAATGTGCTGGATACCATACCTGGCCCTTTGCGAGACCGTATGGAAGTAATAACGCTGTCGGGTTATACCGCCGGCGAAAAGCTGCAAATCGCTACCCGATATTTACTCGCCAAACATTATGAGGCCACCGGACTGCAAAAAGACCAGTGTGATCTGACTACTGCAGCGATAGAAACCATTATTCGTGACTATACCCGGGAAGCAGGCGTGAGAAACCTGGAACGGGAAATGGGCGCGGTATTCCGACACGTCGCACTAAGAGTGGCCAGTGGTGAGGAAACTCATTTAGAGATAACCCCGGAACGACTGCCTGAAATACTAGGGCCACCACGCTTTGAGAATGAAGTGGCCTTGCGGGTGGGATTGCCAGGCGTGGCTACTGGGCTTGCCTTTACTCCGGTAGGTGGAGATATTCTGTTTATAGAAGCCAACCGCACTCAGGGCAGCGGCAGGCTGATACTCACCGGGCAACTCGGGGAGGTTATGAAGGAAAGCGCGCAAACAGCACTGACATTGGCCAAATCGCGTAGTATCAAAGCCTTTGATGCCAGGTTATTCGAGAAAAGCGACCTACACATACACGTTCCTGCCGGAGCAACCCCAAAAGACGGCCCAAGCGCAGGAGTCGCCATGTTCGTTGCCCTGGTTTCACTGCTTAGCCGAATCCCGGTCAGAAACGATACCGCCATGACGGGAGAAATCAGCCTGAGAGGATTGGTATTACCTGTAGGCGGCATCAAGGAAAAAGTATTGGCCGCTTTGGCTGCGGGCATCAAGCGGGTATTGCTCCCGTCTCGCAACCGCAAGGATATGGAAGAGATTCCGGCAGAAGCCCGCGATACTCTGGAATTTATCTGGCTGGAAACCGTTGAAGACGCTCTGCGGGAAACCCTGGGCGCAACCTGAAACACCTACTGTGCGTAAAATGTTTTTCGTCAGTCATGGCTTATGCTCCCCACACGCCTATCGTCATACCGTCCTGTGTTTTATTTTCCTGCCAGATCCGTTCTTCCCAGGTGGATTGGGGGCGGCAATCGAATACAATCAAATGCGCTTCGTCTGCGCCACAGCGTTGGGCATATTCACGGGTTTGCTGCAAACCCGGTTACAATATGGAGTTCAATGATCCACGCTGGAGTTTTAATTCCAGCACAATGCGCTGTACCGGGCCATAATACCCTTGGCTTTCATCCA
>JBPCSC010000457.1:0-1119 GCA_051007495.1 Methylococcaceae bacterium
CGCTTACACCCGAGTCAAAATCAGCCTGCTGCATGAGCACTCCAATTTTCTGTTTACCCCGCTGCTACCCGAAGTGATAGGTGGCACAGTTCAACCCGGTAATGTGGTCAATCCAATTCGCCGCATCATTCCGCAGGTTAATGTGGTTATCGGTCGTCTGGAATCCATAGACAGCGACAACCGCATGATCTGGGCCAGGCGTCCTAATGGCGAACGCTTCACTTTAAGCTATACGGAATTGGTGGTAGCCCAGGCGGCCATTCCTGAAACCACTCGCTTACCCGGACTGCTGGCACACGCCATACCGATTGATTCGGTAGGCGATGCCTTACACATACGCAAACGTCTGCTTGATCTGGTGGAAGAGGCTGAATTCACAGACGACCCCGAAGAACGTATCCGTTTGTTGAATATCGCCGTGCTGGGTTCAGGTGAAATAGCTTGCAGCGTAGCCGCCGAGATTTGTCAGATGCTCAAAGCCATTGAGCACTCTTATCCCGTACTCAAAGCATCGGGTTGGTCTGTGCGCCTGTATGAAGACACTGATCACGACTACTCCCCCCTCGAGCAAGAACGGATGGCCCTGCGGGATGAATGCCTCACTCGGGCCGGCATTACCCTGCAAAAAGGTTTGAGCGTCATCCGCCTGGGTGCAAAAGAACTGGTTCTGAGTGATGGTTCTGAGCAAAAAGTCGGGTTGGTCATTAACGCCTGTTTCAGCTTCCCGGCCCTGCGCATCATGGGCACACCCGGTCTGATCTGGCCCTTCACGACCCGGAGCAACATGGCTCTGGAAGGATTTGCCCATATCTTTATTGCCGAACCCTGCCGGCAAGAGAGTGAGTCGCATTTCATCACGGCTGCCGACTGGCGATCGTTCGGTGAAGCCGCTGGATACAATGCCTGGGCCGCCACTCAGGGGTACAAGACCCGTGTTTATACCCCACGCGAACGTATCATTCGTCCGTTCAGTATTGGCTTTCAATCCTTTTGTGACCTCAGAGCCTTTGCTTTCAGAGGCGGTCTGGCCTGGTTACTGTCGCGGCTAAGCAATCTGCTGGTAATGCCTGGGTTGGAAAAGAATCTACGCATTTTGATCGACTGGGCCATGATCATTCC
>JBPCSC010000458.1:0-9889 GCA_051007495.1 Methylococcaceae bacterium
AAAATACCCAGGGCTTTGAATACGGATGAAGACAGGGTAATCAGGGCGAATTCCTGCTCATTCGTTATCGTTTCTTCGGTTACCGGTTCCAGTTCACATTCCTGTGCCGAGAAAGCCTGAATATGCCGACTCACGCTGGTACGAAATAACCGGTCCAGGCTGATCATGGCCTGTTCGCTAATCATTCATCCACCCCGTAGTGCACTTGCGTATTGAGTTGCTGGCTGAGCACGTCAATACTCACCAGTGCTGAGGTAATCATCTTGCCGCCAGCCTGTATATCCTGAAAGGTGGACGTGGTAATGAGATCATTGCGGTAGAGGTTTTTGCTGTATTCCCTGGAGAGTTCTTCAGAGCCATGAGCCAGTTTGCGTACTTCCTCGGCCACTACCGCAAAACCCCGACCACTATCTCCTGCCCTGGCGGCTTCGATTGCGGCATTCAGAGACAGCATAACTACATTTTGTACTATGGCGGTAAAGCGTTCGTTTTGTCTGTGCATTTCGTTATTCTGCACCATTAACGTATTCATGATGCCATGCCATCGTTCAAAAATATCTGCAAAACCCCGGGCCAGCGTTATTTCATCGCACAGTTTCTGAAGGTGCTTTTGAAATATCTGCCGACTCACACGGTAACGGGATAATCGCTCCTCATCCTGGCGGTTGCGTTCGGCCAGTATGAGTTTTAGGCGATCCGTAATCGATTCATTTTCGGTTTCCAGTCGAACGATTAACTGTTCATGGTTATCGGCTTCCTTTTTCAGCAGAATCACTTCGAGTTTTTTTTGTTCCAGTTCATATTGATGGTCATGCACGATTTGCCGCATGGATTCCATTTCCATTTCGCGCCTGTCATTCTCAACCCGATCCCGTTGACGATAACGGGCATTCAGTATCAGGGCGGTGGCGGAAATACCCACAAGGCCACCCAGGATAAACCCCATAATCAGGCTGTTCATAGGGTTTCGCTCCAGTCTGAATCGGGCAGGTGGATAATGAACTCAAAGGGTGTGTAGTCAAACGCACCGGTTGGATGGGCATCCAGGGTAAGCTTATTCTCAGTGGCCGCGTGGGCGGGGGTTTTGGTCAGTAGTTTGATTTCCAGATCACCGCCTTGTGTTCTCAACAGGGTGCGGGCGGCATCCATACCCACCCCCCGGCCTGAAATGCGTGAGAGCCTTTCGGCGGTCGAAACCCCCGAATGGAACACCATATTGGCCACCTCCATAGGCCCGGGTAAATCGTTCCCGTTAAACTGGCCTTGTTCTCTGGCTTTGGCCAATAGTTTGTGCAAGGCCAGGCCCCGGCCATCATCCCGTATGCACAACTGCATACGGTGACCCACCCGCCTACAGGCGAAGTGGATATGGCCCTTAACAGGCTTGGCCGCAGTCAGACGTTCTTCTGCGGGTTCTATCCCGTGATCCAAAGCATTTCTGACTACGTGCATCAAGGCATCGCCCAACACATCGGCCAGATGTCTGGATAACAGCAGATCGGTCTGCTCAACCGTGCAACGGGGTGGTGGTTTGCCTAATTCCTCCGCCACCGTGGCGGTGTTACTCATGATGTGCCGGATCAGCGGTTCCAGATGAATCATTCCCAGTCTGGCCACTTTTCTGGCCAGAAGCACCCAGTCGGCACTGGCTGCCTGGCTGGACAAACCTTGAGCCTGTTGCTGGATGTCAGCCAGATCCTCTGCATTGACCGGGCAGGAAAGCCCCAAAGCCGCATCCAATGGCGTGGCTTTACGGCCTAGTTTGTCCTCGCTTACCTCCACATAACGCTGTATCGCTTGAGCCACCGCCTCCAGTTCCAGTCGCAACAATTCGGGTGGCCAGGGGAAATCAGCGTCCTTACGCAGTCGGTCGTAGGTTTGCTCGGCTTCATGGGCGGCATCGGTGATGAGATTGAATTCAAAGCTGCGGGCATTTCCCTTGATGGTGTGCATATTTCGGAACAAAGCCGCCAGCGTTTCGGGTTCAGGGATGAGCGTGGTGTCGATCAGGCGGCGGTTGTCGTTTGAGAGGGCCTGAGCCGATCGGACGAAATCTGCAAATCGATCCGCATCCAGGCGGATCAATCGGGCGATGATGTCCAGTTCTTCTCTTTGTTGGGTGCTGGCCTGTTCCAGAGTACGCAAGCGGGTGACATCCTGCACGATGAGCAGCACCTTCTCCACCACATCTTCACCATTGCTGATGGGATTCCAGTCCAGTTGCAGCGATTTTCGGCTGCCGTCCGGCCATTCCAGTTGCATGTCACGTAACAATAAATGAGCGTTACATTCAAACATCATCCGGTCTTCGCCCAATATGGCTTCCAAAGCCACGCTGAGTTGATCTCTGAGGTCTACACCCAACACAGCGTGGGCGAATAAAGCCTCGTGTACCGAACGACCGGCCAGTGCCGATTCGCCGACAATCAGGCCCAGTTGGGCGGAATACTCAGGGTGAATCAGGCTGCCTTGCACCAGCGTACACACGCCCAGGGTCATGTTATCCAGCATGGCGTGGAGGTCACCGGTGGTACGACTGAGTTCGGCTGTACGCTCGGCTACACGTTGTTCCAGCGTAGCATTCTGCTCGGCGATGACCGCCATCATCCTGAAATTGTTACGTATGAAATAAACCAGCACGGCCATGAAAAACAAATTCATGATGCCGACGGCAATCCCCATATACAGAGTCAGGCTGGCGGCTTGTTGAGAGGCTTTCAGCGTATGGACGAATTGCGCGTAGCTTTCGGCCCGAAAGTGCTGTACCGATGCACGCAGTGCGCTCAAGGACTGATTCATGCGCTGAGGCAAATCGGCCTCATCGGTGGTGTGACGCTGCAACACGGCTAAAGAAGTGTCTCGACCCAAACCGAAATACCCCGCCAATTGCTGTTGCAGGTGCTGAATGGCCGCCTGTTGAGACGGATACAGACCGCGCATCTCGGTAAACACGGCATCGGCCATCTGAAAATGTTGGGCGGCGGCATTTAATTCGTCTTGTTCGCCGGTCATTACCGCCTGCATGAAGCGTTCTTCCATTTTGTCTATGCGCACGATATTGGCATCGACCCGCTCCAGAATTGGAAAATACAACTCCTTGATGGTGGTGAGTCGCTCACTGTTTTTGACTGAAGTGTGCAGGCTGTACACCATGAAGGCCACAAACACACTGATGGCCACACCCACCATCAGCATGATGTTCAGCATGGGGTTCGCACGGTTCTTCCAGGGTTTGGCTATGGCTGAGTTTTTTGATTGAGGCATGAGAAGAGTCTCCAGGGCATCACGGTGAGAAAACCACTTTAACGCTGGTATCCACCGCCCCCTTGTCTACGTACCCGATCATGTTGGGGTTGGTGGCGATCAGGGTGCGGATTTCCCGGGAACCGGGAATTTCCCGGGGTGGGGTCGCCTTACCGGTAAACACCAACCGAGACCAATACGCCCTAAGCTGAGCACCGGTTTTGCCGGTGACTTTGTCGTGAAACTCATCGTGCAGGCCGGAGGTATTGTCTTGATCCAGCGGAACCACCTGAGAGCCATCCGGGAAGGTGGCGGCTTTGCCCAAAAAAATATCGGAAACCTGACTTTTATCCAGTTGGGCCACCGGTGATCGGGCATTGACGATGACCACAATTTCAGCCCTGGTGGTAGGGGCTAACAACATAAAGGCAGACGACAGTACGAATAAAAATAAACGGAGCATGGATTTTCCCTCAGAACACAAAATCGACGGAAAGACTGAGCAGGTCCAGGTTCTGCGCCTTGCGGGTAAAGGCATCGGTGGCCAGGATAAACCAGCCTCCGCAAGTACCCGGCAGCAGGCCATTCCAGGGGTCAGGATGGGTGATGCAATCGGTCATGGTGTGATCCCACTGGGCCTTGATGGCCAGGTTTTCGATAAGGTCTAAACGCACACCCATTGTGAAAGTCCGCTGGTCGGTGGGATTGCCGCGTAGCAAGCCGGTGGTGATGTAGTTGGTTGTGGGTGAGCCACTAGCGTAGTCGAGTGGGCTGTCAGACTGCATTTCCGAGTAGGTGAAGAATGGTGTCCAGCGGCCCAAACGTGCGCCGCTGGTGAGATACCAACTCATCAGGTTGGCGATGGAGGTATCGGTATCGCGTCGCCCCCATTCGCCGGACACGAAATAATCACCGTTATCCCAACTGGCCCCTATGGAACCAAAACTGGCTTCGCGGTCGGTGTGATCCAGTTTTTTCATGGGGGCGCACGCAGTCACATCGCCCAGACTACAGAGTGGGTGATAGGCACCAAAGGCCAGATCCATGAAGCGGGAAGTAATGCTCAGGCGGGTGTGGATGTACCCGGCCCTGAGGGTCCAATCCCCCAAACTGGCCGCCGCATTGATGCCCAAAATCTGATCCAGCCCGATCTCACCCCCTCGAACCTCGGTTTGTGAGCGACCGATATACGGTTGGATCAGCCAGGTGACGGAACCGGTGCGCGGTCGCCACAGCAGATCACCGCCCTCCATGCGCCGTATCGGGGTAAGCGAATAAAACTCCACAGGAGGACGCACCCACGGATTGGCGTAATTGAGGTCTAGTGAATCAGACAGCATGTAGATGGGCGGGCGGATACGGCCCAGACGCAGGTCGAGGTCGGGCGTGGCCTTGTACTTGGCGAATGCCCACTGGAGGTCAGGATCCCAGCTTCGGTCGGGGAACTGCTTGACCAGCATTTGCGCCGTGAGGCTTAAGCGTGGGCTGGCTTGCCAATCCAGTTGCGCGGCGGCTTTGGTGTCCACCGTGTAGGTCAGGCTATTGGTGCGGCCCGCCCCACTGGCGGCCAGAGTAGATTCCGGCGCGAAATCAGCCTCACGGTTGTCGTTATACACCAGCCCTGCGGTACCAAAACCCTTGAGGCTGAAACCGCGCCCCAAATCCACAGCCCCGGCATTTTGAGCCAACAGCATGGCCACGACGACGAACAAAATTGAATAATTTTTCACGCGATTTTCCATAGGTAACGGTGGACAGGCATGGGCTATAAGGCCGCTCCGCTTAGAAATGCAGAGTAGACCAGCCCGCTAAATGCGAAAACATGGCGTGTTACATTTCCAGATTTTTTCGCATTTTGCAATGGGGGGAAGGCAAAAAAAACCACCTGAAGTGGGTTACAGATGGTGAGTGTGGGCTAGCCCGAAACCGAAGACGAGTCGGCTTAAAGCACTGATTGTGTTGCAGTCATGCTGGGGTGTTAAGCCTGACCCGTGGCCTCTGGCGCGACATTGAGCAGAAGAATGGCCTGGAGAGTCAGGCTTTTTTGGCACGCACAAAAAAACACGTTTTGAGAATAAGCGTGCAAGCAAAACCGGCGAATTGCACGCGATGTGGTGAAGACTGTGTATCCCAAAAGACACACCGTGCCGATTCGACGACCGCTACCGTGGCCTCATCCAGTGCGTTAAAAAACGTAACTAAAATAAATCGTGAGGCCGGTACGCGGACGCCGCGTCAGGCCGGACGGGTTAAAGATTAGGTTTAAGACAATTACCCAGCCATTTCCTCATACTATCCTCATTATTCAGCAAGCTATTAACAAAAGAACCCGGGTTATAAGTTCTCACGCCATGAGCCAATGAATTTCCAAGATGAGTCAGGGTAATGAAGTTGTGTGGGTCATCCGGATTAAGATGTTGATCCAGAGTGAGCTGGGTAAGACGTTTTTTGGCTTCATCCCGGCTAGTCTGAAACTTATGGGCATTGCCACCGGCCTTAATTACCTCACGGGTAATCAAGGACTCAAACGCAAACTGGGTGGCTCTGAGATAATCCCGGCGATCCAGGTATTTGCGTGCAAGCCGTTTCTCCCATTCGGCCCTGTCCGGGCCTATTCTCCAGTCTATTCGTTTTTTCAGTTGCGGAAGAAAAAGCTCTGCCGCTGCACTAATGCCTTCAGGTGTGGGTAGTTTGTCAAAAGTATCGAGGGTATTTTTGGCGGCAGGAGTATACGCCTGACGCTCCAGAAAGGCCGCCTTTTTCAGCAAATCACCCCGCATATTTTCTTTATCCAGCAAGGGTTCAAAAATGCCGAAATCTCCATCCTTGTTCATACACTCCAGTGCCCGCACCCAATCATAAAGGTGCATTAAACCCGTCAGTGAAACCGCCTGAGTCTGGGCACCACCGGTGGCATAAGGGGCATAATATACGCCACTCACTGTAACATTGGCCACACTTCTGAGATAAAAAGCACTGATTAACGCCAGCATGGGTAAATGGCGCAGGCCGTGGGTGACATCCAGCAAGAGTTCATCCTGAGTGGAAAACCCTTCCGCCATGGTTTTCAGGATTGAAACCTGAGTATTATCATCATACCCATAAGGAATCAGCCGCAGTTCATATTTTCGCTCCGGTGCCAGGGTATTCAAAAGGGGTGTCAGTTCATTCAGCATGGCCTGTGTAGCGGTATCTGACCTGACTGCCTGTTCCAGTTGGCTTACTCGTTCATCAGCCATAATCTCGGCGTTCAGTTCTATCAGCAGTTCATGCCAGCAACTGCCCGATGTGCCGAGTATACGCACCACATCAGGCTTGAAATGAGTGGTTAGCGCGTCGGCAAATAAAATGCGTTCATAGGGTTTGTCTTCAATCGTATACGTGGTTCTTTTCAAAAACCCCCCTTGTTGAGCAGGCGGGTTTCCTAAAATGGTGATAAGGTAGCGGGTCATGTTTATCTCCAGTCGTTTGTATTGGTTGTTTATATGGGGTACGAATATAGGCCATTATAGCCGGGCATTACCCGCCAACGTGCGGCAGGCAGTGTAGACGACTGTGCAAAAGCAGGTCAACCTGGGCAAACTGGCAAGCTTAACGTTGCCACAAACGATCACGAGTTCGTTATACTACTTATGCGTGGCGGATTGACCGTGGGGTGCGTACACCGCATCCGCTCAGGTCTGCAAAGACCGCAGCACGGTGGCCTGCCTTTTCCTTTGGTATCACTTTTCTATATGGACTACTGACATGATGCAACAACGTGAATACACCGTCCGCTTCAACACACCTGCTTTTTTGGGAAATGCCCAACAATCCGGGCAGTGGCGTACGCCGCCATTCAAAGCCCTGATCCGGCAATGGTGGCGGGTGGCTTATGCCGCTCAAAATCAATTTAATGTTAACGTAACGGAAATGAGAGAACAGGAGGGCGCGTTATTCGGCAGCGTCCACACCGACCTTATATGCAAAAGCCGTGTGCGTTTGCGTTTAAGCGAATGGAATCCGGGAACCTTGCCTCAGTGGCCTGGAAATGGCCCACATGTCAACCACCCCGAGGTGGGGAATGGTCCCAATGGCATGAATGTCAGCGCAGATTTGTATCTGGGCTACGGTCCTCTCAGATTTAATGCCGGACAAACCAGCCTACAAGCGGACAAGTTCGCCATAAACGAAGGAGAAACCGCTAATCTTCTCATAGCAGTGCCTGAAAACGAGGCCGAACTCATATGGCAGGCACTTTGGCTGATGGATCGTTATGGCACTGTGGGGGGGCGAAGTCGTAACGGTTGGGGTTCATTTTCATTACAGAGGATAGCACCGGAAGGTGCGGATGCTTATCAGGTTGCCCAGTTTTCTCGCCCTTTTGTCGCAGCCCTTAATCTGGATTGGCCTCATGCTATTGGTCAGCGTATCTGGCAAACCCAAATACATACTAACTGGCGTGATTTGATGCAAACCCTGGCCAGGCTCAAAATAGGGTACAGGACACAGTTTCCGTTCCAGGGCGGCCACCAACGACAGCCAGCAGACCGACATTGGCTTGCTTATCCGGTTACTAATCACAAGGTTAATGCTTGGGGCAATCAAACCCGCCTGCCCAATAGTTTGAGATTCAAAATCAGACGTCAGAATAATAACCAGTATGTTGGGGTTATCTTCCATGTACCTTGCCGCCCACCCGCAGAATTGAATCCAAACGGTGGACAAATAACTGATGTATGGAACAGGGTATACGAATACCTCAGTCACCAGAACCAGAGACTCAAAGTTATCAACGTACAAGCGGAGAATAATCATGCCTAATATCTGGCAAACCAAATTGGCTGCCCGCATACACGATCCGGCAGAAAAGGCTTTGGTGTTATTGAGAGACCCGGAAGGGCATGAAGGAGGGACTAGCCGGGCATTAACCCGCTTGTTTAGCGTAATACCCGACGCAGCAAACGTACAAGACGATAACATCGACAACGACAACGCCGATGTACTGGCCGCCGTGCTGTTTAGAAGAGGAATATCGCGTGCGATTTACCGCCTTGTTCAACGTGCGGATTGGTGGGCCGCAGCGGCAGACCGGCCGCAATGGCCTATGGAGCAAATCAATGTTCACAACCACCAGGGCCAGGTGGTTACTCTGAAAGTAGCCCCTTGGGCGCAAGTGCGCTGGTATAGGAACCCGGTATTGATACACCCGCTGACGGGTCAAAATTTTACGTTGGCTCCGTTGGGTCAACACGAAATCGAGACCATTAAAAACCGCAGCTTTAATCACTTTTCTCAACTGCTGCATGACATACAACCCCAGGCGGGTCAAGCCCCAAACCCTGACCCGGAAACGGATTACCGCAAAACCCTACTCACCTACTGGCGTTTTGGGCCTGAACTGCAGGAAAACCAGGATGCTGACACGCTGGGTCATTTGTGGCGTTTGCTGCCCGCCGATACCCGCATTCCTGATCATTCCATTTGGGATCACCTGGATTTGACCTCCGCTTTTGCCGGTGCTTTTGCCGCAGACCCTAACGGCGAGGCCGCTTTGCTGGCCTTATCCATAGGCCCGGTGCAAGGGTTTATCGCGGCGGCCCGATCCACTTCTGATCTATGGGCCGGTTCACATCTGTTGTCGCGACTGGCATTTGAAAGCATGAAACCGGTATGCGAGCAATTCGGCCCGGATGCCATTTTGTTCCCCAGGCTTAGAGGAATTCCGCAAGTCGATTTATGGCTACGGGATGAGATGAAGCTGCCTGGAACGCTGTTTGAATCCTGCGAATGGAATAGAGGCGGTACGGATTCCAATCCCTTGTTTTCTGCGGCTTTGCCTAACCGGTTTGTGGCGGTGGTTCCGGCCAGCCAAGCCCGGGCCATTGCCGAGCAAGTGACTGTGGCCGTGCGTACCTGGCTACAAACGCTGGGCCAGACTGTCGTCAATCGCTTGTTACGTGAAGCGAATTTAGTTCAGGAGGGCGAACAGGCCTGCCACCAGCAAATGCGTGAGCAACTTGATGGGTTCCCTGAAGTGCATTGGGCTATCGTGCCGTTTTCACTCATAGGAATTGGCGATGTTGCACACCAAACCCAACTGGAAACATCCGGCTTGACCGAGGCTATGGCTCCATTTTTCAACGGTGCGGACGGACAACCCTGCGGATTTCTCGATACACCCGCCTGGACGGTGCTAGGTCAGAACATCCAGTGGCAGGACAACACCTGTTTCTTTGCCCCCAATCCTGGCGTGTTGTATCCCGCCATTTACGACCTGGCTGAACGGGTGATGGCGGCAGCCAAGGCCGCCCGCCCCTTTACGCCCAGCGAACAACAGGGGTGGCGGTGTTCTTTGACCGGCGAAACCGAATGGCTCACCACCGACCGCAAGCAGCTTGATCGTTCGTACCGCACACAACCCGACACCCTGTGGGCGCGAATTAACCGGAGCAAGCCGTCCTGGGCCAAAAAGGGCGAACACCTGGGCGCACTGCCCGCCATCAAACGGTTGTGGCCTACCCTGTTTGCCGAAGAAGCGGGTAAAGCGATTGGGGGCCAGATTGGCCGTATTGATCGCTTCGTGGTCAGCACCCACACCATGGCTCTGGCGCATCAAATGGATCAGTGGCTTGAGCGAGGCGGTTTGACCGAACCAGGATTGGCC